>JACNIV010000317.1 GCA_014382915.1 Candidatus Cloacimonadota bacterium
TCTACATAACTGTTATTTTAAATCCGGAAACCGTGCTCATCGATTCGGTAGTTTATGCCATGATCTACGCAGACATTTCATTTTTATTAAGCCCCGGTCTATACAGAATCACCGGAACTGAATTCAGTTTGGGAACATTTGAAATGATCGGTAATATAGAAACCCAGGTGATCGATACCACCCTGGTTATGGCTTGCGATATTGAAACACTTACCGGTGATGAATTTTTTGGTACCTGGCCGAATATCACAAATTCCCTTGGATTAGAAATGATTACTGCCAAATATATGCTTCCTCTGGATTTTCTTATGACAGACTTTTCAAAGCCATCTCTGCAGAATATCGATCAATATATTATTGAACCATTTACCAATATACTACCAGAAATTTCCGATCTTGGTTTTGCTATATCCGGAGGGTCAACAACGTTCACCTGCACATATTTTGATGAGAACGGACATTTTCCTATAGTTGCCGAAATCGAAATTGAAGGCTCAATTTATCCCATATTTCCAACCTCTTTCGATTATTCCATACCCGTAGAATTCATTACGGAAATCCCCCTGACAAATTGGGCGGAAGCCACATTCCGCTTCAGTGACAATGCTTATGAATTTGTAGAAGAAACGATAATAAATACTACAGGAATTGAAAATGATCAATTATCGGTGAGTGATTTTCAGTTGAAAAACTACCCCAATCCGTTCAATCCTGCTACGACAATCTCATTTAATCTAACCGCAGAGGACACGGAGGACGCAGAGATTTTAATTTATAATCTCAAAGGTCAGAAAATTAGACAATATTCAATTTTCAATTTTCAATCTTCAATTGTGTGGGATGGTTCCGATGAAAATAATCAGCCTGTAAGTTCAGGGATATATTTCTATAAATTAAAAGCTGATAATTATTGGAAAGTTAGGAAAATGATATTGTTGAAATAATAGGAGAAAATAATGAAATATTATTTTACCATTTTTATTGTAATTTTATTAAGCGTTTTACTTAGTTCAAGCAATCTTTCCTGGATTCATCCACTTCCACAGGGAAATACGCTTTATTCAACATTTAATCTTAACGGAGTTATCTTTTCTGTAGGCGAATATGAAACAATTATGAAATCAACAGATGCTGGAGAGAACTGGGATTTTGAAAATAAAATTTGCGGAATTGAATCCCATCTTAAAGATATTGATTTCCTTGATCAGGATTTTGGTTTAAATGTAGGAGAAGAAGGAACCATATTAAGAACTGAAAATGGAGGGAATTCCTGGAATTATATAGATAGTGGGATAACAGTTGATATAAATTGTATCGAAATCGTTAACCAATCTCTTATATATATCGGAACCAGTCAGGGATTATATAAATCAACAGATTTAGGAAATAGCTGGGAATATTGTTGTTTTACAGGAAACATCAGGTCTATTGATTTTCCTTCGGAACAGATAGGATATTTATGTGGATATGCTACAGTTTATAAAACCATTGATGGAGGAGAAAGTTGGTCAATAAATTATACTCTTACAGATGGAGACGAAAATGATATTTATGATTTATGTTTTTTCGATGATGAAATCGGAATTTTTGTAGGAGGTTGTACTGATGACCCTTATGAACCTGATCCCTATGAATACGGAGTTGCATATAAAACTTATAATGGTGGTAATTCGTGGGAACCGAAAATTTCTTGGGGTTTACATTTAATTTCAATAAGTTATAAAGAAAATTATGTATATGCTTGTGGAAATATAGGGATTTATGGAAGTGTTATAAAATCAGATGACTATGGAGAAAATTGGCTTGAAACAGAAATATATCCAAATGTTCCCCAATCGGTGGCATTATTGGATGAAGTTGCTATTACTGTTGGGGAAAACGGAATAATACTCAAACAAGAAATTGATGAAACTACCTGGAATGTTATTGGTGAGCATTTTCATTCTAATTTTGTAGATGTTCAATTTGTAATTGATGATATGGGATATATTTCTTCAATTGATAATAATATATTCAAATCTGAAGATAGCGGAAACACATGGGTATTGGTAGATTCCGATACGCCTATTGATAAATTTTTCTTTATAAATGAGAATTTGGGATATGGCATAAACGAAGATAGTATATATAAAACTATGAATGGAGGAATAAACTGGCAATTGTCATATTTTTTGGAAGATGATCATTATAGAGAAATTTTTTTTGTTGATTCTGAAATTGGTTTTGTTGGAGGATGGTCTGGTGATGATATTTTCCTTTTAAAGACTGAAAATGCTGGAGAAAACTGGGAAAGAATAATAGTTAATGAAATATACTATATCAGAGATATGTATTTTATTAATGAGAATATAGGCTTTCTTACTGATGATAGTTATATTCTAAAAACAATCAATGGTGGTTATAATTGGTCAATCTGTTATACTGCAACTAATATTTATTCATTGTGGAATATTCAATTTCCTTCGGATGAAATTGGATATTGTTGTGGACATCATAATTTACTAAAAACTGAGGATGGTGGTAATACATGGTTCTCGTTAGAAAGTC
>JACNIV010000318.1 GCA_014382915.1 Candidatus Cloacimonadota bacterium
AAAGGAAAAACAATTATTAAACCGTTGATGGGAGAAAACGGAAAATCTCCACAAGATGCTGCTGTGATGAGATTGAATTTTGACAGCTTTGAAGGAATTGCCATTTCTAATGGTATCTGTCCTAAGTTCGGAGATATCGATGCTTACGAAATGAGTGCCGGAGCCTTTGATGAAGCAATTCGGCAAATTATCGCAGTTGGCGGGAAACTTCCTGAAATCAATGACAAATCAAACAGGTTCTGGACAGTGAACGATAATTTCTGCGTTCCCGATTCTGCTTTCGATGCAGAAAATAATCCAGATGGAAAACAGAAACTGGCAAAACTCGTGCAGATGAATAAAGCTCTTTTCGATATGTCCACTTTCTACAATATTCCTATGACTTCCGGGAAAGACAGTATGAAGAATGACTTTAAAGCAGGAAAAATAAAAATCTCTGTTCCGCCTACTATCCTCTATTCGATGGTAGCAAAGCTTTCTGACGTGAGAAAAACAATTACAAGCAATTTCAAAGCAGATGGTGATTTGATCTACATTCTGGGAAAAACTTACGATGAGCTTGGTGCTTCTGAATTCTATAAATTATTCGATAAACTCGGTGCAAATGTTCCCAAAGTTCGCAAAGAAAATGCAAAACGTTTATATGAAAAAGTTATGAAAGCCAATGAGCAGAATCTCATTGAATCCTGCCACGATATCTCTGATGGAGGATTAGCTGTTGCTGTTACTGAAAGTGCGATCGGTACTGAATTCGGAGCGGAACTGGATGTTTCTGAAGTAGGAGAATTGAGTTCGAATGCAATTCTATTTTCCGAATCTCATTCAAGGTTTGTTGTAAGTATAAAATCGGAAAATAAAACTGAATTTGAAAGATTATTTGGCTCGGATGCAGTGTTTATCGGTAAAGTGAATTTAAATAAAAAATTAATTGTAAATCAAGGCAGGAAAAAAGTAATTGAATTAGAAATTGAAAAAATGCAGGAAGCTTGGGACGGGGGATTAATGTGATCGACCTCACCCTGACCCTCTCCTATTGAGGAACGGGAACAAGGTTGTATCCTCGAATTTATTTCTCGTTACGAAGTTGCACTTCGTAATGTTATTGGTAGCGAAGTTCAACTTCGCAGAAATTGTATTCCCAAGTTCAACTTGGGAACAAGGAAATTAATATGAAAAAAGTTAAAGCCCTGGTCATCACCGGTTATGGCATAAACTGCGAAGAGGAAATGGCAGCTGCTTACAGACTTGCTGGAGCTGAAGCGAAAATTATTCATCTGAATGATATCTTCCTGGGAAAATATTCGATCCACGATTATGATGTTTTGAATTTTCCCGGTGGATTTTCTTTCGGTGATGATCTGGGTTCGGGTAAAGTCCTTTCCAATAAAATGAAATTTAAAAAATTGAAATCAGGGAAACTGTTCTTCGATGATATAAAAGACTTTCTCGACGAAGGAAAATTCATTCTGGGCATATGTAACGGTTTTCAATTCCTGGTAAAAATGGGACTGCTTCCAAATGTGAATAATGAAACAGAACAGGAAGTAACTTTAACAAGGAATAGTTCTGCAAAATTCGAAGATAGATGGATTTATTTTAAGGTGAACGAAAACAGCAAAACACCTTTCTTGAATGGAATTGATAAGATCTTTCTTCCAGTTCGGCACGGAGAAGGGAAACTGATAATTAAGAATGAAAAAATTCAGAAAGAAATTATTGAAAAAAATCTAAATTGCCTAACCTATTGCGATAAGGATGGCAAAGAAACGTCCGAATATCCAATGAATCCGAATGGTTCTGATCTAAATTGTGCGGGATTAACAAATAAAACCGGACAAATCCTGGGATTAATGCCGCATCCCGAAGCTTTCCTGAGTTTGTATAATCATCCCAATTGGTCGCAACTGAAACGGCAAAATTTTGACATTTCGGAAGAAGGTGAAGGATTGCAAATATTCAGGAATATTGTGGAATATATTTACCTTAGAGAGCACTGAGAGCACGGAGTGAAATTATTATTTTCAGTCTTCTTACTGGATGTTCTCATTCCTAAGCTTCTGCTTGGGAATGCAATAAGTTGTGAAGTTTCTACTTCGTATTTGTAGCAGAAGCTGCAAACATTAGTGCTTTACGAAGCAGAAGCTTCGTAAAGAGGGAAAGAGGTATGAAGCAGAAGCTTCGTAAAAAGGGGAAAATATGAACACATTAGAATTAATTAAAAGCCTGGAATGGCTGCGAGCTGACATCATCGGACGAAACATATTATTTAAAACCCCGTTTGGTGAGAAACCTCTTGTATATGCAGATTACACAGCTAGTGGAAGGTGCTTATATTCGATAGAGAATTATATGCTTCACCTGATGCAGTATTATGCAAACACTCACACCGAAGATGATTTCACAGGAAAAACAATGACGGAAATTCTTCATAATGCAGAGATAATTATTAAGAAAATCGTTAATGCAGGTGATACTGGCAAGATAATCTTTACAGAATCTGGGACAACTGGTGGAATAACACGACTTCAGCAAATCTTGGGAGTTT
>JACNIV010000319.1 GCA_014382915.1 Candidatus Cloacimonadota bacterium
CTACTCTGGCTTTTGTTTCGGGAAAACTCGGTAAAAAAAGTTTGTTCATTTACCTTTTTTCGATAATAATTACGTCTCTTCTTTTTGGATTAATAGTCGATCACATCTGGAAAATTTCCGGGGAAGATATGAACCTGATAACCGGTGGAATGAAGATGCTTCCGATGTGGTTGAAAATATTTTCAGCTGTTATTCTTTCCGGTTTGATGATCCGGGCGATTGGTAAAAATTTATCAAATAAGTTTTTAAAAAAAAATAAGGAGATAATTGATATGAAAGGAAATTACACAGTTCAGGATATGACCTGTCAGCATTGCGTTAATACGATCGAGAATGCTCTTAAACCTATACAGGGAATAGAAAATATTAATATTTCATTGCATGATAAACGGGTTCAGATCGATGGTGAATATGATGAAAAAGAAGTAATTACTGCAGTTCAAAAAGCAGGTTATTCAATTGAAAAAAATAAAGAAAAATGAAGAAATAAGCTCACAGATAACACGGATAAAAAAAGAATTATAATTGAATCCGTTCAATCTGTGAAAATCCGTGAGCTAAACAGGAGAAATAATGAAACGCCAAATTATTGAAATAAACGAAGAAAAATGCAATGGCTGCGGATTGTGCATTCCCAACTGCCCGGAAGGTGCATTACAGATAATAGACGGGAAAGCCAGACTCATTAGCGATTTGTTTTGCGACGGATTGGGTGCCTGCATTGGTGAATGCCCGGAAGGAGCCATCAAAACTGTAGAACGGGAAGCTAAACCCTACGATGAAGCAAAGGTGATGGAAAACATCATCAAAGCTGGAGCAAATACAATTAAAGCTCATCTGAAACATTTATTAGATCATGATCAAAAAGAATTTGTTCAACAAGCGGTAGCAATTCTCAAAGAAAAGGGAATTCCTGTTCCTAATTTGCATGAGGAAAAACAGGCACCAATGGCTTGTGGATGTCCAGGTTCAATGGCAAGAGAAATTCAGCACCAGGAAAAAGAAGAAACCGAATCTACAAATGTTAAGTTAAATTCTGAACTCCGTCAGTGGCCAGTACAATTACATCTTATAAATCCGAACGCACTTTATCTGAAGAATGCAGACCTTTTGATAGCTGCAGATTGTGTACCCTTTGCATTTGCCAATTTTCACCAGAGGTTCGTAAAAGGGAAGATCGTGATAAATTTTTGTCCCAAGCTCGATTCGGGAATAGATTCCTATATTGATAAATTGGCAGAAATCTTTAAAAATCAGGATATCAAAACAGTAACTATCGTTAGAATGGAAGTTCCCTGCTGTGGTGGAATTGAGCACATAGTTATGAAAGCATTAGAAAAAGCAGGGAAAGCTTTGATGGTTAGAACGAATGTTATTTCCGTTAACGGAAGGATAATATAAAAAGTAAAAAAGGATCCTCCTTCGTCTCGATGAATCGGAACTACGGAGGACAAGGAGAAAAAAATGAGTATGTTCTGTTTTCAATGCCAGGAAAATGCCGGCAATCAAGGATGTCGTTTTAACAAAGGAGTATGCGGAAAACCTGCAGAAACAGCTAACTTGATGGATGTTCTAATTTACTCTTTGAAAGGACTTTCAATTGTAGCTTTAAAAGCACAAGAACAGGGAAAATTAGAAACCAATCCCGGATTATTTATAGCTCAATCTTTGTTCACAACTATTACAAATGCAAATTTTGATGAACATAGAATCGTCTCTCTTATCAAAAAGACATTAAAATTGAGAGATGAACTAAAGATCAGAATCCAACTTCCAGAAGAGCATCACGACAGTGTTAGCTGGAAAGGAAATTCTTATGAAGATTTTCAGGAAAAAGCAAAAACAGTTGGAGTTCTTTCCACTGAAAATGAAGATGTTCGCTCTCTTAGAGAACTTTTAATTTATGGATGTAAAGGAATTTCCGCATATTATGATCATGCAGCAATGCTGGGTTTTGAAGATGATACCATAACCCAATTCTTAATGGAAGGATTAGAATCAACAACTAAAGAGCTTTCTACAGAAGAAATGATAAACTGGGTAATGAAAGCAGGTGAAACTGCAGTTAAAACCATGGCTCTTCTGGATAAGGCAAATACTTCTACTTATGGAAATCCTGAAATTACAAAAGTTAATATCGGTGTCCGTAATAACCCGGGAATTCTGATTTCCGGACACGACTTGAAAGATATGGAAGAACTTCTGAAACAAACAGAAGGTACCGGAGTCGATGTTTATACTCATAGCGAAATGCTGCCGGCAAATTATTATCCTGCTTTTAAGAAGTTTGCACATTTTGTTGGGAATTACGGAAGTTCATGGTGGCATCAAAACCAGGATTTTGAATCTTTCAATGGTCCGATTTTAATGACAACAAATTGCATTATTCCGGTTAAAGACACTTATAAAGACAGAATTTTTACAACCGGAATGACAGGTTATCCGGGAGTTAAACACATTCCCGATAGAGAAGCTGGAAAAGCAAAAGACTTTTCGGAAATAATCGAATTGGCAAAAAAATGTGAACCTCCCATAG
>JACNIV010000320.1 GCA_014382915.1 Candidatus Cloacimonadota bacterium
ATTATACTTATCACCTTATCGAAGATAACTATGATGATATAACGATAGATGGACTTGAAGACTTTAATAATACAAATGAATTTTCTACGTTCGATTTCTTAGGTTCTGCATTTCTTCCCGATGTAAATGGTTATGAAATTCGTGGTGATATCAACTTTCAAAACAGAAATACATCGTGGGGTATTGATGATAGTGAAGAATTGAGAATAGATGACCTCGACCCGGAAATTGTCGATTATGAAGATTATGAAATTGAGCAGGCAACCTTCAATTCCACACTTGAAGAAAAAGGAAATTCTTTTGCTGTTGGAGGTTCCATCAGGAAAACTTTCAACCAGGCATCGCAAAGAAAGAATGACGGCTACTGGAGATTTGGTGCTGGCATAAACTTCGGTTCATTTGATTACAAAGACTCAGAAGAAGATATAAATACTTACATTGAAAAATTTCTCGATCCAGAAGATTCACTCAATATAGATTACATCGAAACAATCACGGAAAAAGAAGAATCTGCCGATGATGGAACAAATAAAATACTCGGATTTGATATCTCTTTTAAATTGAATTATCCTTTAGATGAGAAAGTGTACTTTGGCATCGGCGGACATCTGGATCATAATACTGCAAACCGTGAAACTGATTATATCGAATCGATCGAAAACATCGAAGACTTCGAGATCCTAGATGAGGAAGCAACTGCAAGTGATTATACGATCACAGAAACTTATGGTTATACTGCCGATAGAACTTTCGAACATAGTCAAACTATCCTTTCACTTCCGGTAGGAATTGAATATAAGTTCACTAATAACAATAAATGGGCAGGAAGATTCGGAGCTATTTTCAGAAATGTATTCACCACGATCAATGATGCAAAACAGATCACCAATGCAGAACCATTTATTACCGAAACCGTTTTAGGTGATGGAACAACTGACGTTGTGATAGAAGATAATATATATGAATCTACCAGTGAACACACAAATTCAGCCTATAGCGATACCGATTTCTATTACGGAATTGGCTTCCAACCAACAGATAAAATGCAGATCGACCTGTTAGGTTATTTTGGTTCTGCAGGTAATTCACTGTTGGATGCTGATTTCTACCGAAATTTAAGATTATCTTTCACACTTAAGTTCTAATCACCATAGTTTAAAAAAACTAAGCATCCGGCTTTTGTCGGATGCTTTTTTTTCTTGTCATTTTTTCATAGATTCCCGAATTTAACAATTGTACAAAAGGAGACCAGATGAAAAAAATATGTGTTGCTATGCTGCTTTTGTGTAGCGTTTTTGCATATACTCAACAATTGGAGATGACAGTTTCCGGGCAAGCTACATTATTTGAATCTGCGCCAAATCAAAGATGGTTGATCGGAAAAATCGGCAATCAATATAAGATCTATGAAGAAGATTTCACAGAAGTTGCAACCTTCGACCTTGGAATCCATCAAAACGATGTTAGCTGGCTTTATGGTGCAGCCCGAGATTTCGATGGTGATGATAACATCGAAGTTCTGTACCAAGCAAATATAGACGGAAATTATTCTGTTTTCCTCAGAGATATTTCAACAGGTCAAATCCAGGTTCAGTATAGTGAAAATTCATCATTCTGGTATTATTGTTTTTGTTATGGCTATCTGGGAAACGAATGGATATTCGTGATCTCCCGTTATAATATGTCTTTATATAATTATGATGTAAGCTATGTCTATCGCTCGGGAGTTCAGGTATCTGATATTGGTGATACGGAACATTCAAATATTTTAAGTTCACTTCTGAATTATCCAAACCCTTTCATTTACGGAACAAATGGAAATTCGGGAACTACGATAGAATTTTCTTTAAATGAAAGCTCATTTATTGTGTTAAAAATCTTCAATGTAAAGGATCAACTCGTTAAGGAATTGATTTCCGATCAAATATTCGATAAAGGAATTCATACAGTATTCTGGAATGGAAGCAATAAACACGGCAGTCCTTTACCCAGTGGGGTTTATATTTACAAATTACAGGTAAATGGAAAAATACAGTTGAACAAAACATTGATCTTGAAATAAATCTGCTTTTGTTATTGACATAAAAATTCCAGTTTTCCTAATTCTCCACAATAATAGGGAGAAAAAATGAAAGAACTAAATTCTATAAAAATATTTCTGGGTGTTATCAGCCTGGCAATTGTTGTTGTTATTCTTAAAGAATTGAAAACCATATTCGTCCCATTAACGTTTGCCGCATTCCTTTCTTTCCTGTTCCAACCATTGAACCGTTTCCTGCTTAATAAAAAAATACCTGTGGGAATTACTATTCTTTTGATGGTAATAATAATACTGGTTTCGTTCACATTGATGGGAACTATCGTTTATACGAGTATTTCTTCATTTGTAACCGAATTCCCAAAATACGAAGCACAAATATCCGAAATGTTCCAAGAGCTTATAGTTCAGTTGGAAATCCCTGTAGAAAAGGTAATGGATTATCTAAAAAACAAAGTTAACTGGCTTCAACTTGCCGATAGATTTTCACTTTCAAAGATAATCTCGGGCACAATGGGTACTTTTATTGATTTCCTTGTAAAGCTGCTCCTTACTGTCGCTTTTATGATATTCATAGTTCTGGAACGAACCAAGTTGATCAAACGTGTTGAAAGGGTTCTAACGATAGACGAAGCAAAACACTCAACCAATGTGGTCCTAAAGATCGAACAATCGGTAAAAACCTATATCGTAAACAAAACATTCATAAGCCTTATCACCGGGCTTATCAGCATGTTCTTTATTGCTGTTCTGGGAATTAACTTTGCAGTTATTTCCGGACTCTTGATATTTATTCTTAATTATATTCCCAATCTCGGCTCGATAGTAGCTTCTGCTTTTCCCATGCTCATTTGTTTTATTCAGTTTGGAATCAGCTGGCAGCTCATTGCCATTTCCATAGCTCTCATTTCCACTCAGATGATAATGGGAAATTTCGTAGAACCCAAAATGATGGGAACAGGATTGAAGCTATCTCCTCTTTTTGTTTTGATCGCTTTGATCTTCTGGTTCTGGGTATGGGGACCTGTTGGAATGATACTGGCTGTCCCAATATCCTCTGCCATGAATCTTATAATCAAGGAAATACCTGCTTTAAAGATCGTCTCTGCTTTTATCAGCAGCGAATAATATGCCCCTAAAAATTGCATCTGTGGCTACTGACAGTCTATCCGCTGAACACAATTTACAAGTAGGAGACACAATAATTTCCATCAATGATCATGATATTAACGATTTTCTTGATCTTCGATTTTTTGGTGCAGAAGAAACCTTAGAGATCAATTATCAAAATTCACGAGGAAAATTCAAACAGATAACAATTCTTCAAAATTGGGAAACCCCTCTTGGCATTGAACCTGTTTCCCACAAATGCAGAACCTGTACAAATGATTGTATCTTCTGTTTTGTAGATCAGATGCGTCCCAGTTTCAGGAAAACATTATATATTAAAGATGACGACTATAAACTTTCTTTTGCCTTTGGAAATTTCATCACACTAACCAACCTTACGGAAAGAGATTATCAAAAGATATTTGAGCAGCGATTGAGCCCCTTGTACATTTCTGTTCATACCACCAATCCTTTACTTCACCAGAAAATGCTGCGTTACAAACAAGATTTTAACATTATGGAAAAGCTGGAATATCTCTCAAAAAACGGAATAGCTCTTCATACACAGATAGTTGTTGTGCCCGGCTGGAATGATGGTGATGAATTGCTTCAATCTTTAAAAGACCTTACTTCACCTGGCTTGAATGTTCTCTCTGTAGGTATTGTACCGGTAGGGCTTACAAAATACAGGAATTCCCTCATCAATATTAAGAATGTTTCTCCAGAACTGGCAAAAGAGCTTATAGAATTATCAGCTAAATTTCCTAAGACTTACTGTTCCGATGAAATTTACCTGCTGGCAAATGAAGAAATTCCATCCAAAAATTTCTATGATGGCTATCCTCAACTGGAAAACGGTATTGGCATGATACGTCTGATGCTGGAGAACTGGAAATCCTGCAAAGAAGCATTTATCAAAGAAATAACAGCGATAAATTCAAGTTTTGTTTTTGTTACCGGTAAGCTTGCTTTCAAGCATATTTCTAAAATAGCAGAAGAAATTAATGAAATATTACCCAGAAAAATCAGTACTATTTCAATTGTTAATATTTTTTTTGGTACTTCAGTATCAGTAACAGGTCTTCTGGCAGGAGCAGATATCCTGTCTCAGGTTAATACCTTACAAAACAGAACCGCTGTGTTAAGTAGTAATATTTTCAACGAAAATGGAATAACCCTGGATAATATTAGTAAAACCCAACTTAAAGATAGGCTTGGTTGTAAACTTCTGATAGTGAACGAAGATTTCTCTTACTGGAATCATATCTAATAGATTTTATTAAAGTAATTGTATTTTATTCAACTTGACAGAAAAACATTCCACAAATTTATCTTTTTTCAATAAAAAATATTTAATAGGATATTGAATGGCAGCAAAAGAATACATACTGATTGTTGAAGATGAAATAATAGTAGCAGAAGATATCCAGAAGATACTTAAGGATTACGGTTACCTGGTACCTAAGATCATTTCAACAGGTGAAGAGACTATCCAATATGTAAAAAAAAACCAACCAGATTTAATACTCATGGATATTATGCTGCGGACTCAATTAAATGGTATCGAGGTTGCAAAGGAAATATCCAATCTTAACATTCCTATTATTTACATTACTGCTTATTCTGATAGTGATTTTATTAAACAGGCTAAGCTAACAGAACCATTCGGTTATTTATTAAAGCCATTCAGAGAACGTGAATTGATGGCTACTATTGAAATGGCATTATATAAGCATAAAATGGACAAAATGCTTAAAGAAAGCGAAAATAAATTCCGGACACTGGTGGAAACAACTAAAGAAAGCATCTGTGTTGTAGATGAAGATGAAAATATCACCTTCAGCAATAACGCTTCTGCAGAGATATTCGGTTGCCCGGTCAGTGAACTTGTGGGACAAAACCTAAATGATTTTGTTACTGATGAGGAATTTAAAAAGATACTTTCACAAACAGGCCAGAGAAAAAATAATAAATCTTCCAGGTATGAAGTTGAAATAACCCGGAAAAACGGTGTTAAAAGAATAATAAGTATTAATGCCAGCCCGAAATTTACTCAAGGTCTTTATAAGGGTGCATTTGGAATATTCAATGATATTACCGAGGAAAAACAGAAACAACATCAACTGAAAGAAGCTAAAGATAATTATCAAAGGATATTTGAAAACATCCAGGATGTTTATTGTGAGATCGATTTCGATGGAATTTTGTATGAAATAAGCCCTTCAGTTGAAGCGATGAGCAGTTATATTCGTGAAGAACTCATTGGAAAATCCATCAATGACATTTACTTCGACTGCAATGAAAAAGATACATTTCTTTCCAAGATCACCAAAGAAGGCCTGGTTACAGATTATTATTTAAAACTTAAAGACAAAGATGGCAGTACTATGCTCTGTTCTGTTAATGCAAAATTGGTAAGAAATGATAAAACCGGAACAATAAAGATAATCGGTTCACTTCGAAATATTACAGACAGAAAGGAATCCGAAGTTGCAATTCATAATAGTGAAGAACGCTACAAGAGGCTGTTTGAATCATCTATCGACGCCATAATGATGTTAGATCATAAAGGCATTTTTGAATATAATAACGCCACTCTAAAACTTTTTAATGTGTCGGATAAAAAAGAATTACTTAACCAATCGATTTCAGATGTTTCACCCTTAAAACAACCGAATGGAGAAAGTTCCCAATTGGCTGCAAACCGGCATCTCGAAAAAGCCTACAAAGATGGTTATAATAAATTTGAGTGGGTTCTGAAAAAGAAGAACGGAGATTTGTTTACGGCTGAAATATGGTTAACTGCTTTCAGCTTAAATAATAAAGATGTAATCCAGGCTACAATAAGAGATTTATCCTTTAAAAAAAAAACTCTGGAAAAACTGCAAAAAACACACGACGAAGTTAAAGAAAAGATAAACCAACGCACAAACGAACTTATAAAGACCAACGAATTTCTGCAAAAACAGATTAATGATAAAATTCATGTGGAAGATGCTCTTCAACGTAAAACATTACAACAGGAATTACTATTAAAAACAGCTCGATATATAAATTCCAGTTTGGATGTAATCGAAGTTCTGCGGCGGATTGCAACAGAAGTAATGGATTTACTTAACTCTTATGGCTGTACCATATACTTGCTGGCAGAAGATAGTAAGACATTACTCCCACAAATTGTAATAGATCCGGTTTATAAAAAAGAGATCATGTCTACTCCTCTCGATATTGAAACCAGTTTTACAGGAAAGGCTGTAAAAGCAAAAGAAAGCTTAATGTTTAACGATGCTGTACAAAATACAAATGGTTATCAAATCCCCGGTACTACCGAGGAAGAAAATGAAAGGATAATCGCAGCGCCTTTTGTAGCTGAAGGAAAAGTTTTAGGAGCGATTTGCCTGAATAGGATAGGACCCTATTTTACAAGAGAAGACCTGGCTCTGGCAGATACATTTGCCAATTATGCCGCTACAGCTATAAAAAACGCACAGACCTATCAGAAATTACAACACGAAATCGAGGAGCGGAACCTGGCAGAAAAAGCCCATCGTGAAAGCGAAAAAAGATACAAAGACCTACAAACTAATGTTCCTGTGGGTATCTTCCGAGCTACCCCGGAAGGAAAACTATTAGCGGCAAATCCAGCTTTGTTTGAAATGTTCGGATATGAATCTGAGGAAGATTTTATAACCATTCCAACACCACAACTCTATTTCCGCTCAAAAGATCGCATAATGCTTATGGAGGAACTTCGCTCTAAAAGTGAGATTTATGATTTTGAGGTTCAACTTTTAAAAAAGAACGGAGAAATCTTCTGGTGCTCTCTGAGTATTAAAACCATCCCTAATGAAAAAGGAGAATGGATATACCAGGACGGAATGATAACCGATATCTCAGAAAGAAAACTCTCTGAACTAACCCATAATGTACTTTATAATATTGGAAATGCTGTTAATTCAACCAAAGACCTGCAGGAATTCTTTAAAACCATTCACCATGAACTTGCTAAGATCATTCGAACAAAAAATTTCTACATTGCACTATACGATAAAAGTTCGAATTTAATAACCTCACCTTATTATGTTGATCAATTTAATAAAAAAACTCCACCTCAGCAGGAACTTGGACAAGGTTTAACTGCTTAAGTAATTCGCACGGGAAAATCACTCTTTCTGGATAAAAAGAAACGTGATGATCTTATGAAGGATGGGGGAATTGCCAATTACAAATGGAAAAGCAAACTATGGTTAGGAGTACCTCTGAAGATCAATAACGAAGTTATGGGTGCAATGGCTGTTCAAAGTTACGAAAATGAAAAAGCTTTCGAGAAAAAAGACTTGAAAGTTCTGGAATTTGTTTCCGACCAGGTGGCAATTGCCGTCCATAGAAAACGTGCTGAGGAAGCATTACGAGCCAGTGAACAATTAAACAGAACAGTTATCGATAATTCTCCTCTTGGAATTTCGGTAAGAGATAAGAACGGCAAGCTTCTTATAGCTAATAAAGCGTGGAAAAAATTCTGGAATAAAACTAAAAAGCAAATCGAGTCTGAACGTCAGAAAAAAACATCTCTAAATTTTGATAAACGAGACCAATATCTTAGTGAATATCTTCCAGATGTGAAAAAAGTTTACAAAAAAGGCGGTGAATACTACATTCCGGAACTAGAAGTTGGTAGCAAAAATAAAACAAAATGGATATCCCATTATTTTTATGCAATCCAGGATAGAGACAGCAGGGTCGATAAAGTGGTAATAATCACAGAAGATATAACTCAACGAAAACAAGCTGAAGAAAAACTTCTGAGAACTCAGCTTCGCCTGGCAACATTGTTTAAATATGTGCCCAATATTATTCTATACGAAACCGGTGGTAAGCAGGAATTCATGTCCGAAAATATCATCAATTTATTGGGATTTCCTGCAGAAGATTTTATAGAAGATAAAAACAAATTTACTACCCTGATCCATCCCGAAGATCAAGAGTATATACAACAAAAATATAAAGAGTGGGAAAAATCAGGAAAGACAGATCTTCTAACTCTCTGGTTCAGAGTGAAGAAATCTGATGGTTCATATATGTGGATCGAAGATAGAATGGTCGAGATCGTTCCAGAGAATGAAAAAACATATCATGCCGGTGTAAAAATAGATATTTCAAATCTAAAAAAATCGGAAGAAGAATTAAAGGATAGTTATAAAAAACTGCAAAGACTTTTGGAAGAAACTATAAATGGGCTCGTTTCAGCAGTCGAAATGCGAGATCCCTACACTGCTGGTCACCAGAGACGTGTCGCTACACTTGCTGGTGCTCTTGCCCGAGAGATGGGGCTTCCCAAGGATCAAATAGATGGGTTGAATTGGGCTGCTCTGGTTCATGATATTGGTAAGATCAATGTCCCGGCAGAGATATTAAGTAAACCCGGTAAACTAACTCCCGCAGAATTCAACCTGATAAAAATGCATCCTCAAACCGGATTTGATATTCTCAAATCCATTGAATTCCCATGGCCTGTGGCAGAAGTAGTGCTTCAGCATCAGGAACGGCTGGATGGTTCTGCATATCCGCAAGGTTTGAAAGGAGATGAAATCAGTTTGAATGCCCGCATAATCAGTGTGGCAGATGTTATAGAAGCTATGTCATCTCATCGTCCGTATCGTCCCTCTCTTGGTATTGATGTAGCTTTGGAAGAAATAAAGAAGAATCGCGATATTCTTTATGACCCGGATGTTGTGGACGCCTGTATGATCTTATTTAACAAAAAGGGGTTTGAATTCCAGAAAGAAGAAAAACCTGATAGAGAAAATTTAGTATACTAAACCTGAGAGTATTAAAAAAACCTCCCGATTATCAGAGAGGTTTTTTTATTCCTATAATAAATTCATTTATCTCCAAAACCTGTCGTAAATTCCCGGAGCAGTGTATTGCTTGAATTCTATTATGAAACTGGTATTTTCCGTAGGTGAATAATTCAACTGAAAATTAGGAAGTATTTTGTTGGTGTTGTCATTGTTACCTTCAAATTCAATTCCACTTTTATAAGTTGCAGTTCCAAAATTCACAAAGTTCAGATCCAGGTTCAAATTTAATTTCGGACTGAACTGGTAATTCAAATGATTTGTATAAACCGATTGGTAATAGCTCTGATTATTCGATGAAATTCCGCTCATAAAAGAAACAGAATGATTTATTGTAATATTATTGGTATTAAGAAAGGAAGGTGTAAGCAGTCCTGGTGTAAAAGCATTCTGGATGATCTCTGCATTTATCATTACAGATATCATTAATATTAGAGTAAGCAGAAAAATTTTCCTCATTTATTCCTCCTGATTATTCTCATAGCTAATTTCATATACTTGATAATATATGTCAAATTTAATTTTATTATAATTCAATAATTTTCCTGATATCTTTTTTACCCATCCTTTTTATCAGTGACAAGAGATTTTCCAGCCTGGAATATAATTCATTTATCGATCCGTTATTTTCAATATTGATATCGGCCAGTTTCTGTTTGTCATAATCGGACATTTGCGATTTAATCCGCTGTTCAATTTGGGTAATCTTCATTTTATCTCTTTTCTGGCTGCGAGAGATCTGATTTTCTTTGGATGCCGATACATTTATCGTCAGGTCAAATGCATTCTGCAGTTTGTTTTCAAAGAGCAGAGGGATTTCAAAAACAAGATAGTCTTCTCTGCTCGAATCAATTATTGCCTGAGTTTTACTACGTATTTGCGGATGAAGAATGCTGTTCAGGAATTTCAGATTCTCAGTGGAATCAAATACGATCTCCCCCAGTTTTATGCGGCTTATTGCACCATTTTCCAGGATTTCATTACCAAATTTTTCTGCCAAAATATAGATCACTTTTTCGTCCTGTAGAATTGCATGACCCAATTTATCAGTGTAATGAACAGTAAATCCTTTTTCTTCAAACCACTTGGAAACTAATGTTTTCCCGGAAGCGAAACTTCCGGTTATTGCTATCAGGAAAGGACGCTTATGTTGTTTCATCCTTGATTCTCTGGGAAAGTTCATCTATGGAAAGACCCGGGAACAATTCTCCGTTTCTAGCCACAGAAATCCTACCTGTTTCCTCGGAAACGACTATGACAAATGCATCTGTGCCTTCGGTAATACCCACTGCTGCCAGATGACGAGTACCCAACTTTTGTGCATATTCCACATTCTCAGAAAGAGGTAATACCACTTTTACAGCTAATATCCTGTTATTACGGATAACTACTGCTCCATCATGCAATATGGTTTTGTTATTAAAAATCGTAAGCAGTAGTTTTACCGAGACCTGGGCATCGATTATTTCACCGGATTCTATAAAATCATTTAATTTCCTGCTGTTCTCGATCACTATCAACGCACCGATCTTTCTGAAAGACATTATTGAAACAGCATTTAAGAGAGGAGAAAACACAGATTTTTTAGCATCACGGAACAGGGATTTCAAATTGTGACTTTGAGCCAGCCGGGCAAACAAATTGCGAATTTCCTGCTGAAAAAGAATAATAAATACGATCACCCAATAATCTTTGAATACTTTCAAAATCGAGGAGACCATATTCAAATTCAATATCGATGCTGTAAAATAGATTATCAGAGCAGCAGCTATTCCGATAAGAATTTGAAATCCACCTGCTTTTTTTAACAGCAGGATCAACCTGTATAATAAATATGCAACTATAAGAATATCGATAATATCCGTTATCCTGGGAATTAAAATCCTCATTTAACATCCTTTATACTTTGCAATGTCTGCATAAAAAGTTTATGTTGTTTAACATCATGAACCCGTACGATATCAATTCCATTCTGGAAAGCAAGAGCAGTTGCAGCAAGGCTTCCTTCCAGCCTGTCTTCCGGTTTGGAATCGTAGACCTTTCCAATAAAACTTTTACGGGAAGCGCCCAACTGAACTGGCAAACCGAAAGTTTTAAACTCGTATAGCTTCTTTAATATTATGAGATTATCTCTCTGTCTTTTCCCAAAGCCGATTCCCGGGTCCAGAACGATTCTGCTTTTATTAATTCCATTTGAAACACAATGATCGATTCGTTCCTGGAAAAAATCCATAATTTCTTCGATTGTGTCTTCATAAAACGGTTCTTCCTGCATGGTTTGTGGAGTTCCCAGCATGTGCATCAGAATAATGGGAACATCAGGATATTTCTGGAGAACTTTAATCATTCCAGAATCAAACCTCAGAGCGCTGATATCATTAATAATGGAAGCACCTGCCTGAATAGCTTTATCTGCAACTTCAGCTTTATTTGTATCGATAGAGATCGGAATGTCGATTCGTTTTCTGAGTTCTTCAATAACCGGAATTACTCTTTCCAATTCAGTGGGAATGTCTACTTTTCCCGCTCCAGGTCTGGTAGATTCTCCGCCGATATCTATGATATCGGCTCCTTCTTCCATCATTTGAATTGCATGATCCACAGCTTTGTCAACCCGGATGAACTTGTTACCATCAGAGAAACTATCTGGAGTTACATTTAAAACTCCCATTATTTTCATAGAATCTAGTTTCAATTTTTTACCATTGCAATCCAGGATAGTTGTTTGTTTTCCCAATACATTTTTCAGCATCGATTCCAGATCAGTTCTGATTTTTGGAAGACCAAATATTGTCTGGTGATCTAATTTATTTATCAGTTTCTTTATCTTATTTGCATTCCCCAACAGGATCATATCACTTGTTTTTTCCACACCATTTACCACACCACGGGCAACAGCGGCATCTCCCCCGATGGATAACATTTCCTGTTTAAGTATATTGGCAGCCCCCACATGAACTTGTGTAAGTTTGATGAATAATCCTAAAGCTTTGGGAGCCATCACCTCTATACCCTGCGAAGATACTTTTATTTTTGTAAGTTCTTTTTTTGCTTCTTCCAGATCGTTAATTAACAAAACTCTATTCATATTATTTTAATTCGTAGATAAAAGTGATAATTCCTTTTTTTACAACATCCTGCGAAATAGCATTAAATTTCCATTTTTCTAATGCATTCAAGCTATTGTTTTCCAGGGCTGGATCTGCTTTTTGAATTATGATCATATTTACAACGGACCCGTCTGGTTCCACTTCAAAGCTTATTTTCACTTTCGAGGTTTTTTG
>JACNIV010000321.1 GCA_014382915.1 Candidatus Cloacimonadota bacterium
AACATTGTGAATCCGGACTATATGTTCATGGGTCAAAAAGATTTCCAGCAACTTATTGTTTTGCAGCAAATGGCAAAAGATCTGAATTTCAGAACAAAAATAATTGGTTGTCCTATCGTGCGGGAAGAGGACGGTCTGGCGATGAGTTCCAGGAACAAATACTTATCTCTTTCTGCCAGAAAAGATGCTCTCTGCCTTCATAACTCGCTTCTGCTGGCTAAAAAATTATTCAAGCAGGGAATTACCTCTTCCAACAAAATAATAGCTGAAATGAGCAATTTGATAGAAAATAACAGTGGTATTGTGGATTATATCGAAGCGGTCGATTCCCAAACACTGGAACATTTAGTTGAATTAAGAAACAGATGTCGGATTATACTGGCAGTCATTATTGAAAACACGCGCCTGATAGACAATATGGAGATGTAATGGAGAAAGTGAATATTCTTGTGATCGGAGCAGGAGCTGTAGGACTTTCGTTAGCTAAAGTTCTTTCTGAAAAATTTGAAGATGTAGTTGTGGTAGAAAAAGAAGAATCCTTTGGCAGACATACCAGCAGTCGTAACAGTGAAGTTATTCATTCGGGTATCTATTATCCGCAGAATTCATTGAAAGCCAGATTATGTGTGGAGGGAGTGAACCTGCTTTATGATTTTGCCAAAGAAAATGATGTTCCTTTCAACAACTGTGGGAAACTTGTTGTAGCTACTTGCGAAGAAGAAATCCCGGAATTGACAGAATTAAAAGAAAATGGTGAGCGAAATGGAGTGAAAGGACTGGAAATAATCGACCGGTTGAAATGCCGGGAACTGGAACCACAGATCAAAGCAATAAAAGCATTAAAAGTAGATTCTACCGGTATTTTAGATACTCATAAACTAATGCAGAAATTAGCTACTATAGACGAAGAACAGGATGCTTTTTTAGTATATGAAATGGAAGTTTGTTCAATTGAAAAATCTTCAAATAGTTATATCGTAAAGTTTACAAATGATGAAGTATTCGAAGCGAACATTGTAATTAACAGTGCCGGTCTGCATGCCGATAAAATTGCGCAAATGGTTGGAATTGATATTAAAAAACATGATCTTACTTTACACTGGTGCAAAGGTGAATATTATAAAACCAGCAAAATAAAGAATATTAAACGTCTTATCTATCCGGTGCCCACAACCATTTCTTTGGGTATTCATCTAACAGTAAACCTGGCAGGTGATTGCCGTTTCGGACCGAATGCTTATTATGTGGATGAAATCAATTATGCTATGGATGAAACTCATAAAGATGCATTCTTTGAATCGATTCAAAAATACATAAATATAGAAAAAGACTGGCTGCAACTTGATGACTGCGGCGTACGTGCAAAATTGCAGAAACCGGATGAAAAATTCCGTGATTTTTATATTCAGGAAGAATCTGAGAAAGGATTCCCTAACTTTATAAATCTTATAGGAATAGAATCACCCGGATTAACCTCTTGCCTGTCAATTGCAGAAGAAGTAAAAAGGATGTTAAAAAATTGATAATAAATTGCTTAACTCACCCTCGGTCCCTCTCTAAAAAAGAGAGGGATGACGGAGAAAAATTGTAAGAAAAAAACATTCTGTTTCTCTAATGTTCCTTCTCTTCAGAGAGAAAGATAAAAGGATGAATCAGAGAATCTAAATAGAGGTCTCATACATGGGAACTATTTATGAAATTGCAATAGAAACAGCCAGACAACTTCGAAAGAATTCTACAGAAACTGAAAAGATATTTTGGGAAGCTGTAAGAAACAGAAAAATTAACAAAGAAAAATTTAATCGGCAATTCCCAATATTTTTTGAATATGAAAATAAGAATAGATTTTTTATTGCTGATTTTTATTGCCATAAAAAGAAATTAATAATTGAAATAGATGGTGGAATACATGAACAACAAAAGAATTACGACGAGATGAGAACTGCCATAATTAATGAGCTGGGTGTTAAAGTAATAAGATTCAATAATGTTGACATGAAAAATAATCTAAATAAAGTAATCCAAGAACTGAAACGGGAACTCACCCTCAATTCCTTTCCAAAAAGAGAGGGATGAAAGAGATAATTTGTAAGAAAAAATATTCTTCTTGTTTGTCTTATGTTCCTTCTCTCCTGAGAGAAGGATAGCAGGATGAGTTAGATTTTTCAAAAAACATTTTGAGTATGTTAAAGTTTAATACATATATCGGGATGCTTTATTGTTCGTTTTTTAATTCTTGTTATTAAAGGAGGTTTTATGCAGTTCTCTGAGAAATTTCTCTACCATATCTGGGATGCACAACACCTGGTAACTGAACTTAAAACCATATCAGGTAAATATGTGAAGATCATGTTCCCGGGTCGCTGGAATACCGATGCAGGTCCCGATTTCAAAGATGCCATCATAGAGATCGATGGCAAGGTACTGCGGGGTGATGTGGAGATCGATCTGCAAACCTACAATTGGAATTCACATAATCACAACGAAAACCCGAATTTCAACTCTGTAATCCTGCATGTTGTCTTTCAGCAT
>JACNIV010000322.1 GCA_014382915.1 Candidatus Cloacimonadota bacterium
TGATTAATTCAATAATGTATGATAATTTTCCTCAACAAATCGCATTATTTTCTGAAGAAAGTATTTCCCCTACTTATGTTACAATAAGCTATTCAAACATTTTGGGTGGTGAATCTGGTATATGGGTCAATTCCTATATGTGTGAAATATACTGGCTAGAAGGTAACATAGATTCTGACCCGTTTTTTGTAAATCCGGAAGAAAGAGATTTTCATCTTCAAGACACAAGTCCTTGCATCGGTGCAGGAATAGATGAGATTGAGATAAACGGAAACTGGTATTATGCACCTTTATTCGATATCGAAGGTAATCCACGTCCCGATCCATCAGGTTCAATGCCGGATATGGGAGCTTATGAAAATCCATTGGGAGAACCGCAAGTTGGCATCACCCTGAACCAATTACCCAGCACCGATTACCATTTAACAAACTACCCCAATCCGTTCAATCCTGAAACGACAATCTCATTTAATCTCACCGCAGAGGACACGGAGGACGTAGAGATTTTAATTTATAATCTCAAAGGCCAGAAAATCCGCCAATTTTCAATATTCAATAATCAATCTTCAATTATCTGGGATGGTACCGATGAAAATAATCAGCCTGTAAGTTCTGGAATTTATTTCTATAAATTGAAAACTGATAAATTTTCCCGGACCAGGAAAATGATATTGTTGAAATGAGGAAACCTTCCGAACGGTTATGCTACTTTCAATGAATCTTAACCTTCGGAACGGTTTGATTGAGTGAAAATCATATATAAAGGTAAAACATGTTTATAGATTATGCAAGGATAAAGGTAAAATCCGGTAATGGTGGTAATGGTTGTGTGAGCTTCCGCCGTGAGAAATTCGTAGCCAAAGGTGGACCCGATGGTGGTGATGGTGGCAAAGGCGGTGATGTTATCGCTGTGGGTAATGAAAACATAAACACACTTATTACTTATCGTTTTCATAAGCTTTTTCAAGCCACTCGCGGACAGCATGGACAGGGTAACAATAAAACCGGAGCCAATGGTGAAAAAAAATATCTCGAGTTTCCACTGGGAACAGAGATCTACGATATTACCGAAGGTAAATACGAAAAGATCGGGGAAATTCTGAAACACAAACAGGAAATGATCCTGGCAAAAGGTGGCAACGGTGGTCGTGGCAATACCCGCTTTAAAAGTGCCACCAACAAAGCTCCCCGTTACGCAAAACCTGGCGGAAATAGTGAACAACTTGAATTGGAACTTGTTCTCAAATTGATGGCTGATGTGGGATTGGTTGGTTTTCCAAATGCAGGTAAATCCACTTTGCTCAGCACAGTTTCCGACGCCCACCCCAAAATAGCTGATTACAAATTTACTACGCTGGCACCTACTCTCGGCGTAGTACTTGTGAGCGATTACGAATCTTTCGTGATGGCAGATATTCCGGGTATTATAGAAGGTGCGCACGATGGTAAAGGACTGGGAGACCAGTTCCTGCGGCATATTCAAAGAACTAAGACACTGCTATTTCTTATTGATGTAAATTCCAATGAACCTTTCAATGACTACCAGATCCTGAAAAAAGAACTTCATCTGTATGATCCGTACCTGGACAAAAAACCACACCTGATAGTTCTGAGTAAAATGGACATTGTTCCACAAGAAGATAAAGAAGACCTGCTGGAAATTCTTAAAAATGAATTTGAAACAAAACTGCACGAAAATATTTTTTCCATTTCATCTGTCTCCGGTGAAAACCTGGTTCAAATGAAACGACAACTTTTAGAAATGATCAAAAAATTTGATGAAGAAATAAAATAATCTAATGTCGGAGGATTGTTGAAACCAAAGATATTCATAACCAGAATTTTACCGCAACCGGCTTTAGATAAAATTAAAGAAGTATTTGAATTACGAATGAATTCTGAAGATCGAGTACTTACAAAGACTGAGATCATCGAGGGAGTAAAATGGTGCGATCTTCTGCTCTGCTTGCTCACAGACACAATCGACAAAGATATTATCACGGCAAATTCCAATCTGAAAGGTATTGTTAACTATGCTGTAGGTTACAACAATATAGATGTGAAAACAGCTACACGCTTTAAAATTCCTGTTACGAATACTCCGGGTGTTCTCACAGAAACCACTGCCGATCTTGCCTGGTCTTTGATTTGTGCAGTTGCCAGGCGCACGGTTGAAGCTGATAAATTAGTGCGAGAAAGAAAATTCATGGGATGGGGTCCAATGCTTTGCCTTGGTGGCGATATAAATGGGAAAACACTGGGTATAATAGGAGCAGGCAGAATAGGTTCGGCAGTAGCAAAACGTGCTACCGGTTTCAATATGAAAGTGATTTACACAAATAAGAATACAACTATCAAAAAAAGTATTAAAGCTGAAAAAGTAGAACTCATCGAGCTTCTCAGGAGGTCAGATTTTATTAGCTTGCATGTACCGCTGGTTCCATCTACCAGTCATCTTATCGGTGAACATGAATTGAAATTGATGAAGAAAACAGCCTATCTTATTAATACTTCTCGTGGTCC
>JACNIV010000323.1 GCA_014382915.1 Candidatus Cloacimonadota bacterium
AAGTTGCAATATCAAGTCTTTATAAAAAAATTAATTTTTCCGTTATTCCTCCATATCAAGATAAACCCTGTATGTTAGATGATACTTGCAATATGATTCCCTGTAAAACAGAAGATGAAGCTAATTTGGTTGCCAATCTGCTTAATTCTGAACCTGCAAGAGATTTTTTTACCTCTTTCATATTTTGGGATTCGAAAAGACCGATTACAATTTCAATCCTGAAAAAAATCGATTTAATGAAATTAGCAAAAGAATTAGGCAAACAAAATAAATTAAAAAAACGTCTATCAGACAAAATACACTCAGAAGAAATAAAATTAAGTTTTTTTGATAAATGATAAAACCTCTGATCGCAATAGTAGATGACGAACTGGATATTCTTGATCTGGTGACAATAAACCTGGAAAAAATCAGGTATATTTTTTATCAAAAAAACTCTAAGGAGTAAATAGTTAAATGATCATAACTATTTTCAAGTTGTTAGGAGCACTCGGAGTTTTTCTGTATGGAATGCGGGTGATGAGTGAAGGTATACAGAAAGTAGCCGGTAAAAAGATGCAATCCATCCTAAATTATATGACAGCCAATCGTGTAGTTGCTGTTCTTACGGGTTTTCTTATAACCGGGCTTATACAGTCATCTTCGGCAACCACAGTAATGGTGGTTAGTTTTGTGAATGCCAGCTTACTTACTCTTACACAAGCCATCGGTGTAATTATGGGAGCCAATATAGGAACCACCGTAACTACCTGGATCGTATCTGTTATTGGTTTTAAATTCAAGATAACAGCTATAGCTCTTCCCATAGTTGGGATCGGTCTACCTTTCATGTTCTCGAAGTATAAGAAAAGAAGGGACATTGGTGATATTCTGATCGGTTTTGGTTTGTTGTTCCTGGGGCTTATGTTCCTGAAAAGTTCCGTACCGGATATTAAAAGTAACCCGGAAGTTTTGGAATTTTTGAAAAATTATACCGAACTGGGTTTTATATCGTTTGTGATCTTTGTAGGAGTTGGTTCTATTCTCACAGTTATCGTGCAATCTTCCAGTGCTGCCATGGCTATCACGGTAACGATGGCATTCATGGGCTGGATCGGTTTTGAAACTGCAGCAGCGATAGTGCTGGGAGAGAACATCGGAACCACTGTAACAGCTTATCTTGCTTCTATTGGAACTTCCGTAAATGCTCGCAGAACAGCCCGGGCGCACTTTCTGTTCAATGTTTTTGGCGTTATCTGGATGGCTTTTATCTTTAGATATTTTACTGCTTTCATCCTGAAAATCGCACCCTGGAATTCCAGCCTGCAGGAAAATTTACCCTTAAATCTTTCCCTGTTCCATACTGTTTTTAATACTACGAATACACTCATATGTCTACCATTCATAGCCCAGTTTACAAAATTAGTTGAAAAGCTCGTAAAAGCTAAAGAAAGCGATCTATCCAAAGAATATAAATTGAAATACATATCTACAGGACTTCAAGATACAGCCGAGATGAATATTCAAACAGCCAAGATAGAGCTTATAAAAATGGCTCTTATAATAGAAAAAATGTTCACCACCTTCCTGGATGTATTTCGTAACCCGGATAAAAAAATGGGTTCTATAGTGGAAGAAGTTAAAGAAATGGAAAACCTTACCGACCAGATGCAGGAAGAGATCACAAAATTCCTGGTGGAATGTTCAAAAGAAGAGCTTAGTGAACGCAGCATAATGAACGTTAATGCCATGATGCGCGTGGTGAATGAACTGGAAAATATCGGTGACAGTTGTTATAAATTGATGATCCTGACCGAAAGAAAATATGATAAAAAAATTCAACTGCATAAAAAAGCGAAGGAAGAATTTAACGATTTCACTGCACTGCTTCTGGAATTCATGGGAATATACAAAGAACATTTGAATAAGCACCTGGAAAAGAGACTTCTTGAATTTGCTTATAAATTGGAAAGTAAGATCAATAATCTACGGGATAACTTGAAAAAAGCAGCTCAAAAACGCCTGCAAGTTGGTGCCGATGTTAAATCCGAATTACTCTACCTGGATCTTTTAAAGCACTTTGAACATATTGGTGATAATTCTTTGAACATTGCCCAAGCACTCAGGCATGTTTATTAAAATTACTTTATGATCCCCCTTTTCAAGGGGGAAGTAAAGGGGGTTGGTTTTCGAATCCAATCTCGTCACAGAATGCTCGACTCGATGCAAGCTCTCGAGTCGAAACATGTTCATTCTTTACTGAAAATAATCAGACCAAATAAGCCCTGACCAATAAAGAATGCTGATAAGCTCAGGAATAACCAATTCTCCTGCATTAACATATTCCCAGCAATTTGCAGTTGATTAATTATAACCATTACAATAATCATCAAAGCAAAGGCATAGTTATTAGTTTTGTAAAACAATTGATATTCACGTTCATCAAATTTTTTCTTTTTGAAAAAAGCAAGCACTGCCATTAAAGCTAAGCTTACCATGCCAACTCTTCCAAATAAGAGAACAC
>JACNIV010000324.1 GCA_014382915.1 Candidatus Cloacimonadota bacterium
CGGTACGTCTATTCCCACCTCGATAACAGTGGTGGAAACCAGTACGTTTATCTTCTTATTCTTGAAATCTTCCATGATAGAATCCTTGATTGCTGTTTTCATTCTGCCATGAAGAAGTTTGTTATTGAGGCGGGGAAATATTTTAGTGGATATTTCTATAAATAATGTTTCTGCCGCCAGCATATCCGATTTTTCCGAAGCTTCAATAAGTGGACAAACAATATAAACCTGTCGGTCGTTTTCTAATTGCTTTTTTACTTCGTCGTAAACTATGTTCTTGTGATCTGAATTTCTCCAGTAGGTTTTAATAGGTTTGCGATGGGGAGGAAGCTCATCGATCACACTTACATCCAAATCACCATAAACTGTTAGAGCTAATGAACGTGGGATGGGGGTAGCTGAAAGATACATCAGGTCTGGATGCTTATTTTTCTGGGAAAGTACTGCTCTTTGTTCTACTCCAAAACGATGCTGTTCATCGATAGCCACAAAACCCACTTTATGAAATTCAACATCTTTCTGGATCAAAGCGTGGGTTCCAATAATAATATCGAGTTCACCGGTTTTTATTTTTTCCAGGATCTGAGTTTTACCCTTATAATTTCCTCCTTTAAGAAGTGCAATCCTGATTTCCGGTTGGTTCTGCAGGAAATGTGATAAGCTATTGAAATGCTGCTCTGCCAGGATCTCTGTGGGAGCCATCAGAACCGATTGAAATCCGTTTTCCAAAGCCAGCAGCATGGCAAATACAGTTACAATGGTTTTTCCTGAACCTACATCTCCCTGCAATAACCGGTTCATCTGATGCGATGAAGTCATATCTTTTACTATCTCACGGATAACACGCTTCTGAGCAGAAGTCAGTTCGAAAGGAAGAGAATTTTTAAGCCTGGTGGTAAAAGTATGTTTAAGTTCAAATCGGTAACCTTGTTTTTTGCTGTGATGGTGATATTTACTGCGGGCTAACATCAGTTGAGTAAAGAATAATTCCTCAAAAGCGAATCTTTGCTTAATGTTGGGAATTTCACCGGGATGCTGACCGAAATGAATTTTTTGCATAGATATCTTTCGATGTGCAAAATCGAATTTATTCAAAATATATTCGGGAAGAGTTTCCTCGATGCTATTACTGTATAGTTCGAAGGCTTTATACACCAGGTTACGGACCACAGTCATACTGATGCCGTCTGTAAGACGGTAAACAGGAAGTACAGATCGTTCTTTCCAGAAATCTGTTTTTACGTCACTCTCATCTAAAATCTCGATCTGAGGATGAACAATTTGCGGAGCACCACGGAATTCAGTTAGAACACCACTTACCCATATCTGCTGACCGATCTCAAATTGCTTTACCAGCCAGTTTCCAAACTTGAACCAGGTAAGAAAAAGAAAATCCTCACCATCTGAAATAACTACATTGAGTTGTTGTTTCCGGGCAGCAGCATGTCGCTTTTCAATCGAAGCGATTTCACCCACGAAAGAACAGTATTCGTTAAAGGAAAGATCACGGATCTTTACAGCGGATTTCCGATTTATATAATCTCGCGGAAAATGTTCCAGCAGGTCTCCAATAGTGAAGATATTCAATTTGTTCAAAAGCCTGGCACGGTGTTCGCCAACACCTTTCAGGTATTTAATATCATTTTCCAGTGGATTCATTAAATTCACTCCAAATGGAGAAAAAGTTGTTTAACATAGAAAGTCAAGAAAAACCCGTGAAAGCTAAATCTCAAGTTACAGCTTAGACCTTTCCTTCATAGATTTAGTTCTGAACCAAAGTTGAAGCAAATGTAAGAACAGCAACATCACCCGTAATTATTGCCAGTCTCACCCTAAGGGTCACCTTTTTTATCTGTGTTCATCCGCGTCAATCAGTGGCTAATTTTCTACTCACACAACAAATCCCAATTTCCCTCGAACATCATCCACTTCTCATTTTCCGTATCGTAGTAAAATGTAATCAAACGATGTTTCAACTCGGGATTATTTTCCAGGAATTTTTCATATTCATCGGAGGTTATGTAATTCGGTACAGCTTCCGACGGTTCATTTTTGCCGATCCAGACGAATTGCTGTTCTCCAAGATTGCTACGCGTTTTGGTTGCCAGTCTTTGCACAGGCTCATCGTCATAATCTCCCAGCAGGATAACATAATCGACATTTTCTTCGATTCTTAACGAATCCAGGAAGGCAGTGTATTTCTTATCTGCTTTTTGCCAATCCCGCTTAAAATCTTTGAAGATGAGTGTTTCTTTTATTTCTATCTGTTGATCGATGTGAAATGCAACCAGTTTAACTTTGGTAGTTTCGCTGTTTTCCCGAATGCCTAATTGAACGTGGTAATCTCCTTTTTCCAGTTCACCGGAAAGAATGCTGTTCTCTTTATCATAATCGAGCTGACGATCATTATGATAGAACCTTCCATTCTGGAATATTGTGGTGGAAATGTTATCGGGATTCAATGTTACCGGCAGGAAGTCTTTATCAACCAGCTTGAATTCA
>JACNIV010000325.1 GCA_014382915.1 Candidatus Cloacimonadota bacterium
TCTGCATCATCGATATTATCAACGATGGTAAAATCTTTTTTATTCAGGATGGAAGCTACTAATTCGCTGTCTGCTACGTTCATCTGGCAGCCGTAGGTTTCTATAAATACTTTCATAATCTTATGGAACGCGGATAACACGGATATTGCGGATGATCACGGATTTTATCTTTTATGTTTTTAATTTAAATTACAAGTTTTATCTGCGACTATCCGTTCGATCAGCGGCATCTGCGTTCTATTCCTCATCTGTGTTCTATTTCCTTCTTCTTTCACCCAGCAGCACAATATCTTTGAGAGCTTCTTCGTTTTTAGCAGCAAGCCATTTTTTCTCAAAGTTCGGATCCTGTACTATCTGGGCAATTGCAGCCAGGGCTTGCAGGTGGAAATTCCGTTCGTCTTTGGTGCCATAAATAACGAATACGATCTGGATATTCGGTGCATCATCAGAGAAATAAATACCTTCTTTGCATCTTGCCAGCAGGATATTGAATTTCTTAGCACCCTCGATAATGATATGAGGAATTGCCAGATTTTCCGTTAGAACAGTGGAGCTTTCCAATTCCCTTTCCATCATTTTATTGAAGAAATATTTACCTTTCTTATTGATAGATGTGCTCACTTTTTCCGAAATGATATTGAAAAGATCTTCTTTTGTAACGTGTTTCTTTATATCCAGCACAATAGAGTTTTCTATTAAACTATCAAAGCGGTCTTTCTGAATACTGTCCCGTTCGCGAATGATCTCTTTCAGTTCTGTTTCCAGAGAAGTTGTTGGCAGTTCCTTTGCTTTTATCCTTTGCACAATATGCAGTAGCGCAGATTCTTTATTGGATCGGATGCGACCGTAAAACCAGTACCAGAGCATTCCAAACAAAATAAAAACTCCGGTAATGATCAACGGTTCCTTTCCCATTTCAATTATCAGGAAGATATAAGCTACAATTGCAAATATCTGTCCCCAGGGATATAAAGGTGTTTTGAATTTTGGCCTGTAATTTTGAATGCCACTTTCCCGCATGATGATGACAGAGATATTAACGAACATAAAAAGCAGTATCTTCAAGGTAGAGGCTGTTTTTACCAGGGTTTCAAGAGGTAGGAAAATCACCGCTATCATAAAAATACTTGTGAAAAAGATCGAATTGTGAGGAGTATTATGTTTTTTTCCTACTTTACCAAAAAAGGATGGAAGAAGCTGATCTTTGCTCATTGCCATAGGATTGCGTGAAGCCGCCAGAATTCCTGCATTGGCAGTAGAAAAGAAAGCCAGGAGTGCTGCCAGAGAAAGAATAATAATTCCCGTGCTGCCCATTATTACACCTGCTCCGTCACTTATCGGGGTAAGCGTATATTGCTTGGAGCCAGGCAATAATAAACCATCACCCAAAACACCTACAGTAACAAAAATTACCAGTACATAGAATAAGGTAACGGTGCAGAAAGCTGCTATCATACCCAGCGGCAAATTACGTGAGGGATTTTTTACTTCTTCACCTACACTGGCTACTTTTGTTAAACCACCATAAGATACAAATATCAATCCCGCCGTCATGAAAAGAGTTTTCATGTTTCCTTTCATAAAGACATCAAAATTATGATTATCTACTTTAGGAATTCCTTTTAATACATACCAAGTCAAAATAGCCAGTAAGGCTAATACCATTACTATTTGCAAACGGCTGGTATGTTTAGTTCCAATAAGGTTTATTATCATAAACATAATACAGAAACCTGTAGCTATAAGCTTGATCTGGAAGATGGAGATATCCGGAAAAATAAGAGAAGCAAAAGCTCCGATTCCTACTAAAGCAAAGGCACTTTTAAAAGCTAATGAAAACCAGGCGGAAATTCCGGCTAGAGTTCCAAAACCTGCTCCCATACTGCGATTTATGAAAAAATAATCTCCACCCGATTTGGGCATTGCTGTAACCAGTTCAGCTTTGCTGAGCATACTGGGTAAAACAAGAATTCCTGCCAGCAGATAAGCAACCACAATCGACGGACCTGATTTGAAATATGCCAATCCAGGTAGAATGAACAGACCCGAACTTATCATTGCACCGGATGCAATGCAGAATACGTCTAAAAAGCCTAATTCACGTTTTAGTTTTGACATAAAATTCCTTTCTTATGGAACGCTGATGACACGGATATTACGGATGATCACAGTTTGTAACCAAGTAAGCTCTATATGTATTAATCTGTTCGATCTGCGTTGTTCGTGTTCCATGTTCCATATTTTTCCCCGTGTTTATTTCTTACGTTCATTGCTGAAAATAGCTCTTTTAAATTCCGGTTTCTTTCCAAAATTCAATAATAGACCGACTTCCATATTGGTTGCTTTCAAATAATTTATTAACTGAAATTTATGTTCATCACAGAGTTTATCAACAGCTTTAATCTTGATAATTACTTTGCTATTAATGATTAAATCTGCGAAATAATCACCAACAATATGTTCTTCGAAATATACTTTTATATTTTTTTGTTTCTTTACTGAGAATCCAAGCTGTTTCAATTTGATGACTAACGAATTTTCATATACTTTTTCTAAAAAACCATAACCTAAAGTATTATAAACATTAAAAAAAGCAGCTAATATTTTTTCAGTAATATCTTCATGAAGCATATCATCTCCTAATTTATAGAATGCTGATAAAATAAATTATGCAGATTAACATAGATATTTCTACCACCTGCCTTCTCTCCCCTCGTCTCGAATATTTCGGGGCTATGTAGAAAGGACGTAAAAACTCCAGCAAAGCAGGTTAGATTACACTGACTTTTACTTAAGAGTATTTTTTTGTCTGCGATTATCCATTTCATCAGCGCTATCCGCGTTCCATTCTTATGATATTTCACTTCCTTCTTTAACGTTTTTATGCGGTACAAGAACCGAAAAATTTCCATCATCTTCTGCTGCCAGTATCATAGCTTGCGATTCCACTCCCATTACTTTACGCGCTTTCAGGTTGATGAGCATTGCCACTTTTTTCCCGATCAATTCTTCCGGTTCATAAGATTCGGAAATTCCAGCTATCACGCTGCGCTCTTCCCCACCTATGTCTACTTTGAGTTTAAGTAGTTTCTTAGATTTGGGAATATTCTCTGCTTCAAGTATTTTTACGATCCTCATTTCCAGTTTTTCAAAATCTTCAAAAGTGATTTCAGGTTTATGTTCCATTTTTTTCTTCTCCTCATTTTGCGTTGCTTTCAGCAGTTCAAGCTGTTTTTCTATTTCAGCGTCTTCGATCTTACTGAAAAGCGGTTCTACTTTACCGATAGTGAATCTTCGTTGCAGATCCCAGATGTTCTTCCAGTTAAATATTTTTGATAGATTCAGCATTTTTCTCAACTTGAGCATTTTATCTGGAAGTATTGGATAAAGAGCAATTGAAATAGCGCTTAATAATTCAGCACAAATATATAAAGTTTCGTTGGCTTTTCGTTTATTCATTTTGATCTCTTTCCAGGGTTGAGTTTCATCAAAATATCTATTACCCCACCTTGCTACATCGATTATAGATTTAACTGCTTTTCTTACCTGGTAAGTATTAAAACTGTTTTCAACATCACTCAGGGTATTTTTGCAAACTTTTAATGCAACTTGTGATGGTTCTGAAAGTTCAAGTTCTTCTTCGATCTTTCCATCAAAATATTTCCTGGCAAAGATGAAAGCCCTATTCGCCAGATTTCCCAGAACATTGTTCAGATCATTGTTTATTTTATTCTGAAAATCCTTCCAGTAGAAATCGCTGTCTTTGGTTTCCGGTGCATTGGCAGCCAGGTAATAACGCAGATATTCACTATCAAAATATTTCAGATAATCTTTCACCCATACCGTCCAGTTCTTGCTTGTAGACATCTTCTGTCCTTCCAGGTTCAAGAATTCATTGGCAGGAACATCATATGGAAGTATAAATGGCTCTTTCTGTTTGGAAAGCATTGCCGGCCAGATTATGGTATGAAAAGGGATGTTGTCTTTTCCCAGAAAATGAATGAGTTTTGTTTCCGGGTTTAACCAGTATTCTTTCCAGAGATCAGGTTTTCCCTGCTTTTCAGCCCATTCCATTGTTGAAGAAATATAGCCTATTGGTGCATCGAACCACACATAGAGAACTTTTCCTTCTGTATTCTCTAATGGTATTGGTACCCCCCAGTCAAGATCACGGGTAATTGCCCGTTCGATAAGTCCTTCATTCAACCAGCTCATAATGAAATTGAGTACATTATCTTTCCAGTATTTTTTGGTTTGAAACCATTCTCTGAGCTGATTTTCAAATTTTGGAAGATTAATATACCAGTGTGTTGTTTCTTTGATAACAGGTTTTTCACCGGATAATTTACTTTTAGGGTCAATCAAGTTAATGGAATCAATAAGTTTACCGCAGTTATCACATTGATCGCCACGCGCACCTTCCGATTTACAATGAGGGCATATTCCTTCTACATAACGGTCTGCCAGGAAACGTTTATGTTTTTCATCATAAAATTGGTTCAATGTTTTTTTGGTTAAATATCCTGCTTCCAATAAATTTGTAAAAAAATCTTGAGATATCTTTATATGTTCCGGTCTGGATGTTCCGGAGAAATTATCTAATTGTATATTTAATCCATCCAGATCTTTTTTCATGCTCTTATTATAACGTTCGGCAATAATTCTTGGTTCAATACCTTCTTCTTCAGCTTTTATAGAGATTGGAGTTCCGTAATCATCTGTACCACCGATATAGATCACGTCTTTTCCTTTTAATTTGCAATAGCGAACAAAAATGTCTGCATTTAAATATGAACCCGCTACATGACCAATATGAAGAGGACCATTGGCATAAGTTAAGGCGCTTGTTACTAATATTTTTTCCAAATTTTGCTCCTTAAATGCAATTTTCGAAAATTACTATTTACTTTTTAGAAATTGTCTTATTTTAGTGTCAAGAAGATTTGATAAATCAAAGGATTTGTTCTGTATTTATCTTCTCCAGGTTCTTCCTTGCATACATAAAGTTCGGATTGATCTTCAAGCATCTTTCCAGAAGCTCTCTGGCTTTGTCTTTATCACCTTCTTCAATGTAAATAGAAGCGAGATTGTTCATGCTTTTCAGTTCTTTTGGATTTTTTTTGATGATTTCCAGGTAGATCGTTTTTGCTCTTTCAGATTGATTATTCTGCAATAGGATAGTAGCATATAAACCCTTTGCTTCTGTAAAATCTGGATCGATCTCGACAGCGTTAAATAAGTGTTTTTCAGCTTTCTTATTATTTTTGCTGAATGAGTAATATAATCCCCAATAATAATGGAAATCGGCAGAATCTACATATATTTCAGAATACTTTTTTAAAAGTTCATATGCATTACTGAGTTGGTTTTTGGAAAGCAGCACTGCCACTTGCTGAATGGCTTCTTTCTCGTTGTTGAATATCTCCGGTTTGCTAAATATTTTTGAAACAACTTTCCAGTTAGTATCGATTTTTATTAAATTCAAAGTCAGATCATATTTTCTATTGACCTCAAAGTGAACTAAAACCTGATCATTCTGCTTCGTCGATGCTGAAGAGATAAGATCGAATTCTGTCATTTTAGCCAGGATCATGTTACTGCTGAGTCGTTGAATGTAATTTGTTAGATATTCTTTATTTGCATATAATGTAGAATTTTGTAGGAAATTTGCAGAGTTCTCCCATTCATGGAGTACTATCGTAGTAAGAAATTCCATAGAGATATCTTCATACGACTTTACGTGAGAATCTACTTCAAGATCATCGAGCGAAAGTCTTTCTTTTAAATAAGAAAGAGGTACGAGAGGATGTGCCTTAAATTGGTTTAAAAATGAGATGATCTTCTTTTTTCCGTTTTCAGTTTCTATTATCTGAAGTGGAATCTGATCATTAAAAACCTTCTGAGAGGAAGAAATCCATTTATCAATCTGTTTTTTTAAAAGATCGGTGTACTCCATTTGGGAATCTGCTTTGGTTTTGAGTTGGAAGTTATCTTGTTGCTGCAGTGAATAACTGCATTCCTCTGGGCATTTAAGGTCTATACGAAGTTTATTGCAGTCATACCAGCAGATGTTATTGGCCAATCGCAGACAAAAACGGTGGCCACGTCTTTCTTTACATATTTTACATCTATCTTTTTTAAAGAAGCTCATTAATTTTCCTCCGGTAAAGTCATTCCCGAGACATCGGGAATCCATGAATAATATTTACAATTTGTAGATTCCCACCTACGTGAGAATGACACGCTTTTCATTAAATTTCAATAACAATTTTATTATCTGCGGTTATCTGTTTCATCTGTGTTATCTGCGTTCTATTCACGAATCATCGGTGGCATATTTCTTTTAAATTCAGACACTTGGATCATTCTTTTCACTTTATCAAATTTTTCTTTTGAAAATGCTGCGATCAAATCTTCATATTCAATTTTTTGATCTAACATTTGATATAGGATTTCATCTAATTCTTTATAAGTTATCCCCATTTCATCTTCGTCAGTTTGAGCAGCCCACAAGTCTGCTGTAGGTTTTTTATTGATAACAACATCAAGTAAATTAAGGATTCTGGCAAGTTTCAAAACTTCAGTTTTATAAAGATGTCCTATCGGTTCAAAAGCACAGGCGTTATCACCGTATTGAGTGCAGTATCCCACCATTAATTCAGATTTATTACCAGTACCTGCAACCAGTGCTTTGTATTTGGCAGAAAGATCATAAAGAACGCACATCCTTTCTCTTGCTATACGGTTTCCTTTTCTCAGAATATCTGCATCCGCAACATATTTATCGAAGTAAGCATCCACCATCGACGAAATATCTACAATTTCATATTTGATCCCAAGCTGCTTAGCCACTTGTTTTGCATGTGCAAGGCTGTTAGGATGGCTCTTCCTGTATGGCAGCATAACTCCAAAAACATTTTCTTTCCCAACAGCTTTTACGCACAATGCTGCGGTTACAGAAGAATCGATTCCACCGGAAAGACCTACAATAAGCTTTGTAAATCCGGCTTTAATCAATTGTAGTTTAATAAATTCCGTGATCTTTTTGATCTCATCCTGAAAATTCAATTCCCGCATTTTTTCTCCTGAATCAACGAATATCAAACATCAGCAAATAAGTTTTAATTGCTTTCAAGGTCAAGCAAATATTTCTGAACTGAATACATAGAGTAATTGTATCATGATCTTCCCAAAAACTGCTTGACATCAAAAAATCTAATTAACTTTTCGATATTAAAAAAATTTATATATAAATAAAAATAGATATGGATGGTTATAATTCCGTTCATATACAAGAGGTAGGTTAATGATTAATATTGTGGAAATGAAAAAAGCTCACAAAGTCCTTGCCCGGATGGATTATGTTCCATCACCCACCCAGAAAGGGTACACCAACAAAACTTTGTATGTGAATCTTTCGGATAACTCGGTCAAAAGTAAACCGGTTACACAGCAAATGAAAGATTTATTCATAGGTGGGAAAGGCTTTGGACTCTGGCTTTTGTGGAATGCAGTGAATGAAAACACAAAATGGGATAGCCCGGAAAATGAGATTGTGATCTCCAGCGGTCCACTGGGTGGAACCACTTCTTTTCCAGGTGCCGGTAAATCGCTGGTGGTATCCATCTCCCCTACTACGGGAAGCATCATCGACAGTAACGTTGGTGGTCATTTTGGACCACTACTTAAATTTGCAGGATGGGATGCTATCGAACTTCAAGGCAAAGCCAATAAAGATATTATCGTTTTCATCAATGCCATAAATAAAAGAGTTACAATCGAAGAAGCTCCGTTGGAAGCTGTAAATGCTCACGTTGTTTCCGAACAGTTCACTGAAATGTATGCCGATTCCGAAGAGGAAAAACAAAACATCTCGGTTGTATCTGCCGGTGTTGGTTCAGACCATGTTCTCATCGGCTGCCTGAATTTTTCCTGGTGGGATTGGAGAAGACAGGGAACCCGTATCAAACAAGCCGGTCGCGGTGGCATCGGTTCTGTTTTCCGTAATAAAAAGATTAAAGCACTCATCGTGAAAACTTCCAATATGCGTCCCAAATGGACGATCCAGGAAAGACAACCGGTAAAAGGAGTTTAACATGCAAAATATCGATAAAATTATAGATAAATGGAATGCAGATCCCGATTATGTGATCGAGATGATGCAGGATATCCAGGACGAATTAAGACATACCCCCAGAGAAGCTCTGGAGCAGATAACAAAGCGAACCAAAGTTCCACTGGCAAGATTGTATCATATTGCAACTTTTTACAAATCATTCAGTTTAACACCGCAGGGGATACATAAAATTCAGGTTTGCACCGGAACAGCCTGCCATGTGAAAGGTGCTCCGAATATCCTGGATGCATTCGCTCGGGAACTGGAAATTAAAATTGGTGAAACTACTGAAGATGGAAAATATACATTGGATGAAGTTCGTTGTCTTGGCTGTTGTAGTTTAGCCCCTGTTGTTATGATAAATGATGATGTTTATGGCAATTTAACAACCAAGAAAATCAAATCTCTTTTGGAAAAATATAAGTGAGGACAATAAAATGAATAAAATAAAAGTTGGACTTGCTTCCTGTGGTATTGCTGCTGGAGCTAAGCAGATACAGGAATATATACAGAATGAAATCAAGGACAAAAAACTGAACATCGCACTAGAAAAAACAGGTTGTATCGGAATGTGCTATAATGAACCTCTTGTAGAAGTTTTCAGTGATTCAGGTCAGTGGCTTTACGGAAATGTGACAGAAGAAAAAGCAGAAAAAATAATCGAGCATCATGCTCAAAATGATACGCCGATCAAAGAATGGTTGGTCAAAGCAAAAGACGTAGAAACTGATGATGACTCATATTTTGCAAAACAACTGAAGATCGCATCGAGAAATTGTGGCATAATCGATCCGACAAAAATAGACGATTACATTTCAACTGGTGGATATGAATCTCTTAAGAAAGCATTTAAAACTCCACCCCAGGATATAATCAACGAAATCATGAAAAGTGGTATCCGAGGTCGTGGTGGGGGTGGTTTTCCTACCGGCGTGAAATGGGAAAGTGCTGTTATTGCTGCTAAAAAGAAAGGTGAAAAACCGATCATTGTTTGTAACGCAGATGAAGGTGATCCGGGTGCATTTATGGATAGAAACCTGATGGAAAGTGATCCTCATACTGTTTTGGAAGGGTTGATCATCGGAGCTTATGCTATTGGTGCTGAAGAAGGATATATCTACATCAGAAGAGAATATCCCCTTGCTCTTAAACGAATCGAATCTGCTGTGAAACAAGCACAAGAGAAAGGTTTTCTTGGACAGAACATATTGGGAAGTGATTTTAAGCTGGAAATCAAAATACATCGTGGTGCAGGAGCTTTTGTTTGTGGAGAATCTACTGCATTAATGGCTTCCATGAGCGGTCGTGCAGGCGAACCTAAAGCAAAATATGTTCATAATGTGGAAGTTGGTTATCGTGAAAAACCTACTGTACTAAACAACGTGGAAACTTTTGCAAATATTCCTGTTATCTTAGAAAAAAGTGCAAAATGGTTTGCAGAAATAGGCAGCGGTGATGTTTCTGAAAATCCCTGGGGTGGAAGTTCCGGGACAAAAGTTTTCTCTCTGGTTGGAAATCTGGAAAGAACCGGACTCATCGAAGTTCCCATGGGGATCACACTGCGAGAGATCGTTTACGATATAGGCGGTGGAATTCCAAAAGGTAGAAAATTCAAAGCGATTCAAACAGGTGGTCCTTCCGGAGGATGTTTGCCGGAAAGTCATCTCGATCTTGAAGTGGATTTCGATTCATTGACCAAAGCCGGTTCCATGATGGGTTCAGGCGGTATGATAGTGATGGATGATAAAACCTGCATGGTGGATGTTGCTAAATATTTCATTACCTTCCTGAAAGGAGAATCCTGCGGAAAATGTACTCCCTGCCGGGAAGGTCTGATCGTTTTAGATGAAATTCTTACCCGTATAACCAAAGGAAAAGGTAAAGAAGGTGATATAGAACTGATGGATAATATCTGTGAAACCATGAAGATTGCCTCTTTATGCGAACTTGGTAAATCAGCTTCCAACCCTGTTCTGAGTACAATCAAATATTTCATAGATGAATACGTAGCTCATATAAAAGATAGAAAATGTCCGGCTGGTGTTTGCAAGGAACTCATCAAGTACAAAGTAAATGATAATTGCACGGGCTGTACGATCTGTGCAAAGAATTGTCCTGTTGATGCTATTTCAGGAAAACCGAAAGAAATGCATTTCATAGATCAGGAAAAATGCACCAAATGTGATATTTGTAATGAAGTATGTAACTTCGATGCCATCACGGTGGAATAGGAGGAAATGATGATAGATATAGTTTTAGACGGAAAGAAGATCTCTGTAAAAGAAGAAACAACTATCCTGGATGCAGCAAAAGAATTGAATATCATTATTCCTGCCCTATGTTATCGTCCCACCGTGGAAGCATACGGTGCTTGCCGTCTTTGCGTTGTTGATGTAAAAGATGGGAACAAAACAAAAATGGTTACTTCCTGTAATTATCCAATCAGGAAATCCATCGAAGTTAATACACAGTCAGAAAGAGTTTGCAAAACACGTGGAATGCTACTGGAAATGATGCTTTCCCGCTGGCCGAATGTGGATATGATAAAGCAATTTGCAAAAGAATATGGAGTTACTAAACCTCGTTTTACACACCCTCTGGTAGATTATTCATCAAATGCCTGTATTCTTTGCGGTCTGTGTGTAAATGCCTGTAGCGAGATCATGTGGGAAGATATCATCGGCTTTGCCGGCAGAGGAGAAAGTAGAAGAGTAGCGATGCCGTTTGAAAAACACTACGATGCTTGCGTGGGATGCAGCACCTGTGCCAACATCTGCCCCACCGGAGCGATCAAAATGATAGATGACCCGAATCAACCGGTAGATTCCAAACGCATTATGAAATACGGTTCTAAAATAGCTGACGAAATGGCTCTTATGGACGAAGAACAATGCGATATGAGAGGTGTAGGAACAGCTCATCTGGCTCAAATTATGAACGATTATGATCCTTTTCCGACCTGCAATTACAAATTCGGTTCTCATAAAGATGCAGGTATCCTTCATTCCGACGTATTCAAACATAAATATATCACTCAGGGTCTTCCCGATGGATGCTGGCTCGGGTGTTCGATGGCATGTTCAAAAACTGTTGAAGGCTTTGAACTCAAGACCGGTCCCTACAAAGGTGATAAAGTACTAATTGACGGACCGGAATATGAAACCGTTGCCGGATGTGGAGCGAATATGGGAATATTCAATCCTGAGTTTGTTTTGGAAACTAACTTCTATTGCGATACTTATGGCATCGATACGATCTCATTTGGAACCGGTATGGCTTTTGCCATGGAGTGTTATGAGAACGGCATCCTGAACAAAGAGCGAACAGGCGGCATGAAATTTAACTTCGGTAATGAAAAAGTTGGTTTGGAAGCACTACACCAGATGGGACGAGGCGAAGGTTTTGGTGTTATTGTGGGACAAGGAATCCGCAGAATGAAGCAGATCTTTGCTGAAAAATATAATCTTACCGAAGAGCAAATTCAATTCATGCAGGATATTGGCATGGAAGCAAAAGGATTGGAATATTCCGAATATGTTACAAAAGAATCTCTGGCCATGCAGGGTGGATATGGACTTGCTCTCAAAGGTGCTCAACACGATGAAGCCTGGCTCATCTTTATGGATATGGTGAATAACCAGATCCCAACATTCGAAGACAAAGCAGAAGCATTGCACTACTTCCCCATGTTCCGTACCTGGTTTGGTTTGATGGGTCTTTGCAAACTTCCCTGGAACGATGTGGAACCGGCAGATAATGCCGAAACAGACGAACCTGCAAAAGTTCCTGGACACGTGGAAGGCTATGTGAACTTCTTCTCTGCAAT
>JACNIV010000326.1 GCA_014382915.1 Candidatus Cloacimonadota bacterium
CCCAACCAAATGGTTCAGGTAGCTGGTTGTTCCTTTGGCAATGCCGCCCAGGATCACAACCCCCGGAACTATTGGGTTGGAACAAAACAATCCGCCAGCATGAGTACCGGGAAAATCTTCCGTAACATTGTGAGATAATCCGGTGAGTGAAAAACCGGGTAACTGATATTGTGTCACGATTCCATCTCCGCCTGTGTAAACACCCGTATAAGTCCACAAATACGGTTCTCCCGCACTGTATGAATCGTGTGTTAATCCTTTTGCATCATCCGTAAAAACCAGTTGATTCAGCAGAACTCCATTGCGATCGATCAGCATGAGTACATCCGATTGCCAGTTCGAAACCCAGAAAGCATCTTCGTTCGGATCATAAGCGATGGCATCGACGACAATCTGGGAATTGATCGACCCTACAATAGACTGCGAACTAAAATCCATCTTGAAGATCGTGTTAGTTGATCCGCTACCACCGTAGAAATACTCGCCATCCGTAGTTAAGTCATTTAAACCAAAAGGAATATTTGGAATGGAAAAGTTTTCGATCCAGGTTCCAGCTATATCAAATTTGGCAATCTGATTGTTCAGGGAATTGGAGACGTAAAAATATTCCCCGTCTGTTTCCACACCACTGGGACTGGCAAAACCGGATAGAGTTGTTACATCGAATTGAAAATGCAGATCCCAGATTTCTTCAGATTGGGAAAATAGAGAAAAAGAGATAAAAAGCAGCAGAAATGTAAAAATTATTTTTTTCATTATTTCCTCCAAAAACAACTTAAGTCAAGACAGGCTGAAGCCTGCTTAACTCAAGTTTTACAACAATTCTTCTTTTCCGTCCTTCTTCAATTTCTCAACTATTTTCTTCACATCTTCGGAACGATCTTTATTTGCGATCAGAAGCGCATCTCCGCTATCTATCACCACAAGGTTCTTTACTCCGATGAGTGCAACAAATTTATTAGAATTTACGTAGTTATTTTTACTTTTAATTATTTTATTTTTACATTTAAGAACGTTATTATTTTCATCTTTGTGGGAAACATCGTAAAGCGCTTTCCAACTGCCCACATCACTCCAACCGTAATCTACCGGGATCACAATTCGTTTTTCTGCTTTTTCCATAATACCAATATCGACAGGAATCTTTGGCATTAATGCATATTCTTCGGCAATATCAGCAGATAATCCTTCCGCATTCCATTTTGTGTTTATTTTTTCCAGAATCTGTGTAACCTTTGGAAGGTAATCCTGGTAAGCTTTAAGAATGGTTTCGATCTTCCACATGAACATGCCACTATTCCAGAAGAAATTTCCTGCATTCAGAAAGGTTTTAGCTGTTTCTATATCAGGTTTTTCCTTAAACTGTTTCACGTAAAACATTCCTTTCTCTATTTCTCTACCAGCTTCAATGTAGCCATAGCCTGTTGCTGGATAGTCTGGTTTTATTCCGAATGTTACCAGGTTATCTTGTTCTGCTGATATTTCACCAACATCCAGAGAAGCCAGAAAATCGTCTTTGACAGTAATTAAATGGTCAGCCGGCAATACTATCATCTTTTCTTTATTATCGTATTTACGAGCGAGATATTGAGCGCTGAGAGCAATACAGGGCGCGGTGTTCATCCCGAATGGTTCGACGATGATATTTTCAGCGGGAAGTTGAGGTAGATGCTTTTTTGTAAGTTCTACCTGAGATCGTGCTGTAACGATAAAAATATCTTCTATCTTAATTTTAGGAAGCAATCTTTCCACAGTCATTTGCAGCATGGATTTATCGGATATGATTTTTAAAAACTGCTTTGGATTGAATTCTCTACTGAGTGGCCAGAAACGAGTTCCTATTCCACCTGCCATAATAAGAGCTATCATAATTTCTCCCGGTTGAAATGCTTTTTATTCAAGGTTTGAAAATCCTGTCAAAGAATCTTCCAAACCACATTTATCTTCTATTATCTATTATATTTGTGCCTTCAGGTAATGTAATCTCAAAAATATTTTCCGGCAAGTTTTTATTAATCTTTTCGTTGGAAAACTTGTAGGTTACACTATTGTCATCAACGTCAATGATAGTAAATTCGGTTATCAGGAAATTTTTAATATTTACCTCGATCTGTTGGCTGTCCGGAGTTACCAGATTGATCCTGAAACTAATGCTATCGCTTTCGATCAATTCTTTTTTGGAAACATCCCAATATTCTGAAATTAATTTCACCGGTCTCAATTCGGTTTGTATATCATTTGAAATGAGCGCCTGATGGGAAGCTGCATCATACATCGTGACAACATCTTTTTTTATAAGTAATAATTGTCCTGCAGGTTCACTGTATTTCATCAGGAAATGATCCGTGTTATAATACATTTTTCCTTCTGATTGCTTAATTATATCAAGTTCCTTCCAAAAATTTTCTTGCTGAAAATCTGCTTCGTAACTCTTTATATTAGAATAGGTTATCAATATGTCTTCATATACTGATTCTAATTGGTCATCAGCAAAAAGAGATGCCATTAGAAATAAACAGCTTAGTGCAATTCTAATCTGGTAGGTAGCCATAGATCTTTAAATCCTCTTCTGTAGCCATTACTTCACGAGATTTGCTGCCAACATGCGGTCCTACGATTCCAGCTTGTTCCATCATATCGATAAGTCTTCCAGCTCGTGCGTAACCGATCTTGAAATGACGCTGCAGCATGGAAACCGAAGCCTGTCCTGCCGTTACCACTGCTACTGCTGCTTCAGGAAACAATTCATCATCATAATTAAATTCATCCAGAGTTGTCTGTTCGTCGGAAATAATTGTGATATCTTGTTTCGGTTTGGGTTGTGTCCTCAAATAGTCTATCACATTATGTATCTCAGAAGGCAAGATATATGCTCCGTGAATTCTGTCGGGTCCTGCTTTTCCGGGTGCCAGGAATAAACTGTCTCCCAATCCCAGAAGTTTTTCTGCTCCATTGGCATCTATGATAACACGAGAATCTATTTTCGTGGAAACCTTAAAAGCAATTCGCGAGGGAAAATTGGCTTTAATAACGCCTGTAATAACTTTAATGGAAGGACGCTGGGTTGCTAAAATAAGATGAACACCAATGGCGCGTGCCATTTGAGCCAGGCGGGTGATGGGTCTTTCTACATCCCTGCCCACGGTCATCATAAGGTCGGCTAATTCATCCACAATGATTATAATATGTGGCAAAGGGGTATCTTCGAGCGATTCATCTTTTTGGCGTAGTTTAATAATCTTTTCATTATAAGAATTCAGGTTTTTTACTTTATATTTCTGAAGAAGTTCATATCTATGTTCCATTTCGACAACACCCCAATTAAGGGCAATGAGAGCATCTTCGTTATTTGTAACTACTTCCTGAATAAGATGTGGAATACCCTCATATCCGGAAAGCTCGATGCGTTTGGGATCGATGAGAATGAAGCGAACCTCATCGGGTGTTGCTCTAAAAAGAATACTGTTTATTATGGTATTTACACAAACACTCTTTCCGGAGCCGGTTGCTCCAGCGATTAGCAGATGTGGCATTGTAGCCAGATCGGCAACCATCGATTTACCAGAAATATCTTTTCCCAGCCCAAAAGCCAACTTACTTTTCATTCCTTTTATTTCATCGGAAAGCAAAATATCTTTCAGGAAAATGGTATCCCGGTTTACATTGGGAATTTCAATACCGACGAGCCCCCTACCGGGAATAGGCGCCTGCACCCTGATACTTGTTGCTTTGATAGCCAAAGCCAGGTCATCTGCCAGAGCATGAAATTTATTAACTTTTATACCTGCAGCGGGTTTAATTTCATATTGAGTAATAATGGGACCGATGTTCACATTCATTACTTCTGCATCCACATTGAATTCCGCAAGCTTTTGAATAAGGATATTGCTTACCTCACGAATATTAGCTTCTATATTTTCGCGGTCTCTTTTTGTAGGTTGTGTGCTGGTAAGGAAATCTTCAATTTCCGGAATAATATACTCCCGTGGAGTATCGGTTACTAGCTCTTTATCCTGGGTTAGTTTAGGTTTGATTATTTTCGGTTTAGGGTTTTTTTCTTCATTTTCATGACTAACATGATCAATAATGTTTAATTTCGATTTTTTACTCCTATCGTCATCTAATATTTTTATTTCTTTAATCTTTCTGGTCTTTGTTTTTTTCTTCCCGGGCACTGCTGGTCTTTTGAAAAATAAACTACCGATAAACCTTATCGTATTATAAAGAGCCTTATAAAACCAGACAAAGAAGTTCTTAATATTTTCCACTTCAAAAATGATGAGAATGCTGGTAATAACAACTGCAATTGATATTATAAGTGTGCCGGTACGGTCAAAGATCTTCACCATGAATTCAAAAAAATTCCAGGGGATCACCCCCACCAGCAGAATCCTGATCTTCTCATTGATAACAAGAAATTCGTTCACCTGAAAAGAAAACCTGATGAAATTGAAGAAAAATGCAAAAATAATGAAGAATAGAATCTTCTGCAAAAACTTAATTTTATCCTTTGCAAAGATCATAAAAAACCCGATGAGCGCAGTTCCCGAAAGCAAAGAGAAGCAAAAGAACTTACCGAAAATATACAGTAGCCAATAGCCAAAGAAAACACCAAATATACCGATCGGATTATTAAAATTCGGAAATTGGAGTTTGATAAATCTAAAGAAAGTGATATTGGAATTCTTCATGATCTCATAATCAAAATTCAGAATGCGCACATCACCAGAGATGGAAAATAGAAATAACACGGATAATATTAGCAAAGCTAATCCAGCGAATACATACAAGAAACTTTTTTTTCCTTCGGTTTTCATGTTTTTACTCCATTTAAATGCTGAAACGGATTTTTAATACGTCACCATCTTTGACAATGTAATTTTTTCCTTCTAATCGGAATAAACCCTTTTCACGCAGAGCTTTTTCGCTGCCAAGCCGTATCAGGTCTTCATAGGAAAAACACTCTGCCCGGATGAATCCTCTAGCTAAATCGGAATGAACTTTTCCGGCTGCATCTACAGCATTCTCGCCATTAACGATAGTCCAGGCTCGAACTTCATCTTTTCCTATCGTAAAAAAACTGATATAGCCAAGAAGTTCGTAAGAGAGTTTTGTAAGTCTGTCCCGTGCAGATTCTTTTATATTCATATCTGCCATGAAATCCTGCTGTTCTTCATGCATAAGTTTACTTAATTCCATTTCAAAGTTACCGGCAAATTCCATAACCTTATAATTGCTGCGAATCTTTTCTTGTAATTCTGAATTGTGTCCTAAATTCTTCTCATCTGAGTTCAGGATTATCATCATTGGTTTCTGACTTAGAAATTGAAAGCCGCGAATTGATTTTTCTTCATCAGATGGAAAATCAATATTTCTTAGTGGAATATCTTTATTTAAGCTTTCAATTGCTTTACGAACAGCTTTTTCTTCTATCATTAGTTCATTATTTTTAACACCTCTTTTCAGACTGAGTTCGATTTTTTCAAGTCTTTTTTCCGCAATGATCAAATCAGAAAGAATAAGTTCAGTATTTATTATTTCGATATCAGCAAGAGGATCTGGTTTTCCTAGAGTTTGGTCTATTATTTCATCCTTAAAGTTTCTAACTACTGCTGCCAGTGCATCTGTGGTCTTTGCCAGAGTTAAAAGAGAATTAGACAGACTTTCTTTTCCTGCCACCCTTGGTAATCCTGCAAAATCGATATATTCTATAGTTGCATGAATGATTTTTTTAGGCTCATAGAATTCAGCAAGCTTTGAGATTCTTTCGTCTATAACTTTTACAATGCCAAGATTAGGTTCTGTTTTTTGAGTTGAGTAGCTGGAGATTTCAGCATCAAGACCGGTTAGAGCATTAAAGATAGTAGTTTTACCAGAATTTGGTAAGCCAATCAACCCGATTTTCATTATTTTTTTCTCTGTTCTTTATAATTCAGTAATGATCTGATCTCTGTCGGTTTCAACATACGCCACATTCCAGGAGGAAGTTTTCCAAGTTTTAAATTACCTATTTGAAGGCGTTTCAATTCCAATACTTCCGAACCTATTGCTTTTAACATATATCTAATTTGTCTTTTTCTGCCTTCAAAGATGGTCATTCTAAGTATTGTAACTTCTGATGTTCTTCTTTTCACGTGAACAATAGCAGGCTGGGTTACTTTTCCTGAGATTTTAACTCCTTTTCTCAGTTGCTCCAGTTGAATTGTGTTCATATTTCCTTTTACTTTTACTTTGTATAGTTTTGGAAGTTTGTAGCGTGGATGAATTATTTTTTCACTAAAATCACCATCATTAGTAAAAAGTAATAACCCTTCAGACATGTAATCAAGACGTCCTATGGAAAATATATTGACACCGAAATCGGGAAGTAAGTCATAGACAGTACTTCTGTTGAGTTCATCTTTTTTCGTTACCACATATTTGGGGGGTTTGTTTTGCATAAGATAGATTTTCTCAGAAGTGCGTTTAAGTATTTTGTCATCAACTTCCACAACGTCTTTTTCTTCATCGACGATTGTTGAAAGATCAGTTGTGGTAATTCCATTTATCTTTATTCTACGGTTTGAGATCAATGCCTCCACACTTCGTCGTGAACCCATGTTACATTGCGCAAGGTATTTATTTAGTCTTACCATTCTTCGAGGCTTTCTTTAATTATGTAATCAAAAAGATCGCTTATTATTTTTTCCTGTGCTTCTTCCTCTGTCTTGAATTCACTTATCTCTTCAGAAGAAGAATATGTTTCAGATAGTTGTAGAGCATCATTTTTCAAGATGATATTATTCTTTTTCAGGTCTATAAAACTGATTTTAAATAATATCCGAACTTCATACTCTTCTACATTGGATCCAGCATAAGAAAGTATTTTATTGGAATAATCCAGTATTTCGCCTTCCAGCTGACAATCTGGTGAAATACCCACAATTTTTAATCTACCGTCATTTTCGTAATTGCTTGATAAAGAAATATGAATATTTTCTTCAAGATTGTATTGGGTTGTTTTATTCTCAAAAGGAATAATGATGATGCTTTTCAAATGTGGATACCCGGTAGTATACACTGAATATGTGCAGGAGCACAATATTATAATAAATATAAATAACAATGATTTTTTCATATTCTTTAGCAATTAAATATTTCTTTTTCTGTCAAGAAATTAGTCGTAATGCTTGACAGAAAATCTTGTATAATTCAATAAAGGCAATATAAAATATTTAGCAGGAGTATAAATGACAAGAGATTATTTAACCATCAAACAAGCAGCTAATTTCCTGAAAGTAACTGATTCAGTAATAAGAGAGATGATAAAATCGAAATTATTTAAAGCCACCAGAAAAGGAAATATCTATCAGATAGAAAAAGCAGAGGTTGAAGAATGGCTGGCAAATTTGAATGAAAGAGAAATAGAGCAATTAGCCCTGAAACGTTCTGTCTGTCGTTTTTCTGATTATTTTAAAGCTAAATTTATCTTTTTGGATTTCTATGCAGACAATAAATATGAAGCAATTGCCGAAATGTCAAAAAAAGCTAAAGATCTTAAAATAGTTAAGGATCACAGATGGCTTTATCAGGTTGTGGTAGCAAGAGAAGAATTAGTTTCTACGGCTATTGGAAAGGGGGTAGCACTTCTTCATCCACGTCACTTGCATCCATCTAAAGTCAAAAAGCCTGCGATTATATTCGGTCGTTCAAAGAATGATGTGGAATTCGATGCTATAGATAATCAGCCAGTAAGATTGTTCTTTATGTTGTTACTTCATAATGATGCTCAACATCTTTTCTCAATTTCGTATATTTCGAAGCTTTTAATGAATGAATCTAATCTTAAAATACTACGCAAAACCTCATCAATCGAAGAAATAGAAAAAGCTTTAACGAAAAACGTCTTAAGGTAAGTTAGTGTTTCACGTGAAACATTAATCAGCGTAATATTCTTTTAACCAACTTAAAGTTGAAAAATATCTATTGGAAGCATTCCATAAAATATATCCGTCACTTTTAACATTCTCGATAGCTTTGATCTGTGAAATAATATATTCCCGATTATAATTTACTTTCCAACTGTTGGCTTGAATATATGGTATGACTTTACAATTTGGCTCTGTGTATTTTTTTGTTAGTTTTGTTGCTTTATATATTATAAAGTAAGGTTCATTTGATACATCTTCCCTATATCCAAAATTTTCAGAAAAATGTGAGGAATAGATCATGGGATGTATTGCATCTAAATGTTTAGTCATCTTTTCTATATCCTGTCCTGTAGCTGCTATATCCGATTTTCTTTGCCAAGCAACAATAGCGAAAACATCAGCTGTTAAACCCACATTATATTTCGAACAAATATCTTTTGCCTGAATAATAAAATCTTCGATTATGTCAGATTTTGATCTTAAAATATAATTGCTATCCGCTTTCGCAAATAGAGAATCTTCTCTTTGAAAAGAAAAAATAGCGTCAGATATACTTCCTTGTGTTGGAAATCTTATATAATCCAATTGAATTTCATCGACTCCGCTTTTTGCTATTTTCTTTAATATATTCAATAATTCTTTTTGTACTTTCGAATTTGAGGGGTCCAACCAGGAGGGTTTTCGTTTTTGGCTTTCTTTCCAATATTTTCCTGAATGCGACAGTGGTCTTAAAGTTGAATCACATTCTGCAGCAAATTGATCGTGGAACATAACCACCCTGGCAACGGCTTTCATTTTTCGCATGTGAAGCTCTTTAACCACCTTTGGAATATTGATTATCGGTTTTATTTTTTCGTCTGTTAGGATGTCTTTTTGAGGTATTGAGAAGAAAATGTGTCCATTCATGTTTTTCAGGTCAAAAATTACCGTATTTATACCTGCTGCTTGAGCACTATTGAGTATCGAATAAAATTTTGAACTTGAAACAGTGTAAGCGGTAAGATATATTCCTCGAGTGCTTTCTAAAAAAATTATTTTACTTTTCTGAGATGTTACTTTTTTATCAGATTCTATTTTTATCGTTGTATGTTTTATAGTATCAACTATTGCTTTTTCTGTACTTTTACTTCCGTTTAAACTCTCTTGATTAATTTGGATTTTTTTTCCGCAGAACAAAATCAAAAAACAAAAAAATACAATTACTATTTTTTTTATATTTTTCATATAATTTATTCGACACTATAAAAAATAAATATTCTTTTTCTTATAAATCAATTTGAACTCTCATCCGATTTTATTGAATTAAGAAGATTTCCCTGCACAATTAAAAGAAAATGATCAATATCGTTCACTATTTTCCCGAAAGATGAAGCCGAACCAAAGCTCTTTTCAGAGAGATTTCTGCCCTTCTGAAATCAATTTCTATTCCAGAACTTTTTATTCTTTTCTCTGCTCGTTTTTTTGATTCTTCAGCTCTTTTATGATTAATTTCATTCTCTTTTTCTATTGTATCACAAATAATTACTATAATGTTATTCTCGACCGTGACGAATCCATCATGTATGGCATATTTATCAATTTTAATCCCTTTATAAAGCTGCAGTATCCCAGGTCTAATCTTTGTTATGAAAGGCGTATGGTTTAGATCTACACCAAAATCTCCATCTACACCAGGAACGATGATGTGATTAAAATCATCTCGAATCTTTATTTTTGTAGGTTGAATTATTTCTAAATGCAATTTATCCATTTTCTATACTTATTTTTTCGTTTTTCTGGGACGAACATTTTTTACAAGAGATTCCGTTTTGCTATGCCCGGTCATTGAAATACCTGAAGTAGTTTTTTTCTCTTCTTTAATTTTAATCGATCCTTTTTTAATTTTTTCCGCTTTTTCTTCAGCTGACTCAATATTTCCAACATATAAAAAAGCTTGTTCTGGCCAATCATCGCATTCGCCGTTGATAATTTCTTTAAAGCCTTCAATGGTCTCTTTAAGCGGTACATAAATGCCTGGTGTATTTAAAAATTCCTCTGCAACAAAGAATGGCTGAGAGAAGAATCGTTCAAGCTTTCTGGCTCTATTTACAATCAATTTATCGTCTTCGGAAAGCTCATCCATACCAAGAATTGCAATGATATCTTGCAGATCTTTATACTTCTGAATGATACGCTGAGTTTCTCTTGCTACAAAATAGTGCTCTTCACCTATGATCTTAGGATCAAGAATTCGGCTGGTTGAATCAAGGGGATTTACCGCAGGATATATTCCCAATTCGACAATTCTTCTGTCAAGAACGGTTGTAGCATCAAGGTGAGAAAATGTGGTTGCTGGTGCCGGGTCGGTCAAGTCGTCTGCTGGCACATAAATAGCCTGCACAGAGGTGATAGAACCGTCTTTTGTAGATGTAATTCTTTCCTGAAGTTCACCCATTTCTGTTGCCAGTGTAGGCTGATAACCAACTGCCGAAGGTATTCTTCCCAACAGTGCGGAAACTTCCGAACCTGCCTGCGTAAAACGAAAGATATTATCAATAAAAAGAAGTACATCTTTTTTGGAAACATCTCGAAAATATTCTGCAATAGTAAGAGCAGTTAAACCAACTCGTTGACGGGCTCCGGGAGGTTCGTTCATCTGCCCGAAAATCATTGCGGTTTTATCAATAACACCCGATTCTTTCATTTCTAACCAAAGGTCGTTTCCTTCACGAGTACGTTCACCCACACCAGAGAATACAGAAAAACCACCATGTTCTATAGCTATGTTCCTGATAAGTTCCTGTATAAGGACTGTTTTACCAACACCTGCTCCACCGAAAAGGCCAATTTTTCCACCTTTAGAATATGGTTCGATTAGATCTACAACCTTGATCCCGGTTTCAAGGATTTCGTCATCTGTTGAAAGGTTTTCAAAAACCGGTGCCTGGCGATGTATTGGATATCTCTGCTCAGCTTCAATAGGTCCTCCGTCATCAATTGGTTCTCCTATAACATTGATTATTCTACCAAGCATTTTCTCACCTACAGGAACGGTGATCTGTTCGGTGGTATCGATAACTTTTTCATTTCGAACCAGACCATCAGTAGAATCCATGGCAACGGTACGAACCTTGTTTTCTCCCAGATGCATTTGTACTTCCAAAACCAGGTCAGGATGTCCTTTCCTTGTAATTTTAAGCGCATTATAAATTGCTGGTAATTGACCTTCAGGGAAGACAACATCAACTGTTGGTCCAATCACTTGAATAACTTTTCCTTCAACCATACTTACCTCTTATAATCTAACTCAATATTTTATTGTTGAGTTGCTTCAGCTCCGGAAGCAATTTCGATGATTTCTTTGGTTATTATTGCCTGACGTGCTCGATTATAGAACAAAGTAAGATTATCGATCATATCGGCTGCATTATCGGTGGCAGAATCCATTGCTGTCATTCTGGCACCCTGTTCAGCAGCAGAAGATTCCAGCATTATCCGCCAGATATCTACATGGATATACTTCCTGCCCAATTCTTCAATTATAGTATCTTCGTCGGGTTCATACAGGAAATCCAGTTTTGAAACATTTTCCGATTCGATGGGAATTATCGGCAAAAGCTGCTTCACAATTATATCCTGCTGTATTGCAGATTTAAATTCGTTGTATAAAACATCGATCCTTATATAATCTTCCTGTAGGTATAAATTTATAGTTTTTTCTGCCACATCTTTGGAGATCGAAAAATCCATTTCGTTGAATAGATTGATATAAGAATCAATGACTTTCTTCGAGTGTGTTTTAAAAAAATCATAACCCTTTTTACCAATACAGATAATATCTACATTAAAATGCTTTTTTATATGCGATTGTGCTTTTCTTATTATTTGTGAATTGAAAGAAC
>JACNIV010000327.1 GCA_014382915.1 Candidatus Cloacimonadota bacterium
ACCATCGTGCATTTCGCTTTTGCCGGTATCTTCCATCAATTTAAAAAGTTTGGGAGAAGCAATGAGGAAGCTGTGGTTAGAGAAACGGGGGATGAGCTTTTGGCGGTAGGCAAAAACAGCAAAATCTCTTTCACTGTAAAGCGTTATGCCATCTTTGGTATCATCAAAATTGTCCTGTTCTGTCAGCAGTTCAAAACCGGCTTCGAGGTTACCGGTATTCCAACTTCCACCAGCTTGTTTAATTTTAAAAGGAGAAAGATCGGCAGCAATCAGCCAGTTATCAGCATTTTCGGTAAGTTTTTCCCGTGGAGTAGTTTTTTTAACAAAAGTATAAACACCGGTATTTACTGTAGCGCCGAAAGTATCAGCCGGAACGGAGATGAGAAATTGAGCGTCGGTTTCTTTCAGAAGCTGATCTCTTAAATTTTTATGAGATTTAATTGTTTGCCATGTATCGCTCATAATGTAACAGAGAGTTCCTTTTGGTTTAAGTATCTTCAACCCAAGGGAAACAAAGATGCCGTAACTATCTTTGCTGTTTAATTTAAATTCATCACGGGTTATGGTTTCTACTTTTATACCATAAGGCGGGTTGGCAATAACAATATCAAAGCCACCATTTGTTTCTATTTCGTCAAAGAAATCGAGTCCCCAATTGAAGTGTTCTGCCAGCAAATGGACTTCCGCTAATTTCTTTTCTATTATTTTGATTCGCTCTTTCGTATCTTTTTTCAGATCGATGTTCTGTTCGTCTTCCTCAAAGAAATTGCCCTGACCTTCGGCTATGTCTGCCATGTATTTTATCTCTTCTTCCTTTTTCTTATTCAGAAACCATTTCAGATAGTCTGTTTTAAGTTTAGAGATTTTTTCTTTAGCCTTGTTTTTATCTTCAAGGATAACTATCTTTTGAAAATCAGTTTTTGCTTTTTGAAACTCACTTAATAGTTTTAAGCCACTCGCATCAGGTTTAAGTTTTCTTTCGTGGTCAAAATCATATCCGGCAATTTGAGAAACCAACGAATCTCCCTGATAAATGTGAAAATCGAGGTTGGGAAGAGGTGGAATTTTATTTATGTTTTCCACTTCCAGATCAACGATGAGAGAAAGCCAAAGGCGCAGGTTTGTAAGGTGAACTGCTTTTTCCTGCAAATCCACACCATAAATACAGTTTTCGATGATATTTCTTTTAAGTTCGTATTTGTAGTTTTGTTTATTAATAAGATCAGGATCGATCTTTGTATCTATAGCTTCGATAATCTCAACGATCTTTAATAGAATTCCTACCGGATAGGCACCGGAACCAACAGCAGGATCGACAATGTGAATTTCTAATAATCGTTCTCTAATTTTTCTCAATTCACTTTCGGTAAGTTTTTCTGTTTTAAGATTAAAAACAAGGTCTTTTGTTTTGCTCCTATCCAAATGCAAAGTATTCTGATTAACAAGATCATTTAAAAGTGATTGTTTAACCATAAATGAAACGACAAATTTGGGTGTGTAATATGAGCCGGTAACTCGACGTGCATCCGGAATATCTTTATATTTATTTTGTTCAAGTCCCAGTATCAATCTTTCGAAAATAGTACCCAGCATTTCCGGGTCTATTGCCACTTCCTTTTCAAGCTCCGTATCTTCACGAACTGTGAAATTATACTTTTCAAACAGACCCTTTAATATAACTTCAAATATATTGTTCTCGATCTTTATATTTTTTTCATCATCATTAAATTCAAAAAGACCACCATTGAGGAAAGGGATTTTTTCTGGTTCGGGATTTTTCTCTTTAATCGAAATTCGTTCAAAAAGAGGTATTATAAAGTCTGAATAATAATTCTTAGAACCAATGTTTACGAAATTTTTAAAAATAAAATCAGGATCATTTTCCAGATAACCTTTTTTCTGAATAAAATACAAAAAGAAAACTCGATTAAAAATAGTTTCAGTATATTCATCTGCTTTGGTTTGAGATACTTGATTTTTTTTCATCAAATACGTTCGGAATTCTCTGTAGAAATTAACATAATCTTTATAGAATTCACGTGATACTGCTTCAACATCAAAGGCTCTATCGCATTTGAGATTAACAAGAAGTGAAGATTCATGTTCGTCTTCAATTTTCAGCAGTTCAATTCTTTCGGCTGCTGTTCTCAGTTTTTCGACTGGACCTATAACAATTCTTCGGAAGGGTCTGTGTGGTGTTTTAATTATTTCTTTCTTCTTCTCGAGATATTTTAAATTTGTAAAATGGAATTCATCTTCTGTTTCATTAGAAAAAATAATAAGATTATAAGTGAAGGTTTTTGATATTTGGATTGAGATAGGTCTTTCGGAACCTTTTAAGAGTTTTGGCAGGATACAATAAATAATTATAAATGTATCTTGCTCAGCGATTTTTTCAATTGAGATAATTTCTTTTCTCAATTTATCTGATAGAGATGATGAAATGGAGCCGGAAGAGTGTGAATAATTAAGATGTTCGATAAATAGATTTTGTATATCTTCTTTATTTTTTAAATTTCTCAACAAATCGATCATATTCACGAAATTTCCTCCAGGTTATACTTGGATAATGGGAAAGCGCCTTGATCAATCCACTTTTCATTGCTGAAGTGTTCAAGGATATAAACTTTCTTGTTCAAAGCTAAAGATTGGTCAAATAGTTTATTAAGGTTTCCCCCTTCATTGATATTAAGAAATAAGATTTTATCCGTTTTAGAGATTATAAATTGATTTCTGATTTCTGAATTTATTGCTGATATTCTTTTAGTGTCTTGCCAAAAGGAAACGATAAGGATTTTATTATTCTCATAGTCGTCATTTAGTGTTTCTGGTAATTTATAATGTTCAATTCCTTTTGCCAAATAAATTATCAAATTCGATTGTGATTCAGGTTTTCTATTCTTTAATACACTTTGTTCAACAGTAGAATGCCAGCTTCCGGAAATCGTAATATTAGTACTCATGATTATTGTCGTCAATTCTAGTGCCGGTAAATAAAGAGTCATTGGAATATTTCTAGAGCAGAAAAAAGCAATTGATGGATTTTTTAATAACATAATATTACCTGAATAATACAAGTTATCAAACACTTCAAATTTCATTTTATTAATCCCAAAATCTCTTTCGAGATGTTTTCAGCTGATTTCAAATGTTTCGTTTCTCTAAAATCCTCTTTCATCTTTTTATACTCATTCTTCATTTTCAAAATCACTTCCAGCAAAGATGCTGATGTTAACTTATTCTGCTCGATAACTATGGCAACACCTTTATCCTGCAATTCCATTGCATTATAATATTGATGATTCCCAGCAGCAGAGGGAAGAGGGATCAGAATCGAAGGAAGTTTTTTTGTTTCGAGTTCTGCCAGAGATATGGCACCTGCACGTGCTATTACAAAATCTACCGAATTATATACCTTTCCAATCTCATCTGTAAAATCGAAACTATAAATACCTTTCTTATTTTGAATCTTTGGGTAGAATTCGCTGAAACTAAATTTTCCGATCTGCCAGATGATTTCAATTCCATTTTCCAGAAGCTCATCTACAATTGGTAAAAAAGTTTTATTCAAAACAACCGAACCTTGGCTGCCACCCGTTAAAAAGAGCTTGGTTGTATCTTTTTTTAAACCAAATTCGTCGAAATCCAATTTAGCTGTTTCTCCAATTATCTTGCTATTTACCGGATTTCCGGAGAAGATCACTTTCTTTTTGGGAAGATATTTTTCAGCTTCTTTTGCACCCAGGAATATTTTTTCGGCATATCTGCTTAAAATCCTGGTGGTTGCTCCGGGATAGCTGTTCTGTTCTTGCAGAAAGATAGGAACTTTTTTCAAATGTGCAGTATATCCCACAGGTCCACTTACAAATCCTCCTGTTCCAATGAAAGCATCAGGTTGGAAATCCCGAATTATTTTTACTGAATCAAGTATGCTTTTTATTAGCTTAAAGGGAAATTTAAGATGCGTAAGTGTGATCTTCCTGTAGAATTTTTGAACATTAATACTCTTGAAAGCAATTTCTCTTTTAGTTGTGAGTTCTTGTTCCATACTGTTTTTGTTTCCCACAAATAGAACATCAACATTATTTTTGATAAGTTCTTCGGCAATGGAGATAGCAGGAATAATATGCCCGCCGGTTCCTCCGGCTGCGATAATGACTTTCTTTTTTAAGTTCTTCATTTAAAACCTTTGTCTTTTTGCACTGATATTTAATAAAAGTCCTACAGTGAAAGAGTTTATCAATAGCGAAGTACCACCATAACTTATGAATGGTAATGTAACTCCAGTGGAAGGAATAGCTGCCAAAGATACTCCTATGTTAACCATAGCATTAAAGAAGATGTTCATTCCCAGTCCAATTCCAGCTAATTTTAAGAACATGTCCTTTTTGTATGAATTAATAATCGCTCGGGCAAAAAGGAATACATACAAGCCCAGAACAAATAATGCGCCCAGAAACCCGAACTCCTCTCCGATAATTGAATAGATATAATCTGTTTTTGCTTCGGGTAGGAAATAGTGTTTTCCGGTTCCCTTTTTGGGAGTAGTACCAAATAATCTTCCACCGGTCAAAGAGAGCAGGCTTTCTCTTATCTGGTAATCATTTGTACCTTTATATTCAATTTCTTTGTTGAATGCTTTATGGAATAAAGAATATTTTGTATAGATCTGCATCCGTTCACCACGATATCTGGGACCAAGTTTCAATACAATCATTAAAGCAAATAATGAAATACATATTATCAGGAGTATGGTAGAAAACCGGATCTTTGCAAGTAGCAGAAGCGAGATAAGTGTGAAACTGGAAATAATAAGCGGACTGAAATGCTTTTCTGCCAGGATGAGTAAAAATACAATTAATGTCATTATTATTAGAGCATTAAAATGCCTGAGAAACCCTTTGGGTCTGGTATCATCAATATATTTCTGTTTCTTATCCAGAAAGTGAGCAAAATATAAAATAAGTACAATTCGCGCTATCAGGCTGGGTTGAATGTTTATTTTCCAGATACGAAAGCTTCTGACAGCCCCATTTACGTTTTCCCCAAAGATCAATACTGCTATTAGAAGCAGGATGGTAATGATAAGAAACATGAAAATGAAAGGACGGATTTTTTCTAATTTAACTACTTTAAAAGCAAACCACAACGAGATAATAGAAAGTCCGAACCAGATGAACTGCTTGTAAAAGAAAGACATGGAAGTTCGTATGGAGCTTATGTTCAACTGCATATACAGCCCGATAAACATGAGTAACATGTACACAAAAAGAATGTAATAATCGTATCCGGCAATATAAGTTTTAGCTTTCATTTTTCAATTTCAATACGATCTCTTTAAACCTGTTTCCGCGTTCTTCAAAATTATTGAACATGTCATAACTTGTACAGGCAGGAGAAAGTACCACATATTCACCCGCAGATGCTTCTTTGAAGGCTATCCGTATAGTCTCTTCAAAATTTTCAATTACAGCCAGTTCAACTGAACCGTTAAACGCTTTTTTCATTTCCAATCGGGTTTCGCCTGTTAAATAAACTTTCCTGGCATATTTTTTTAAATAAGGATTTAGAACTGTATAATCTTCACCTTTACCGCCGCCACCCATGATTATGCGGATCGGTTTATCGAAAGATTGAAGTGCATATTTTACGGATTCGGTATTAGTTGCCTTGGAATCATTCACAAATTTAACTCCATTGATCTCGGCTACGAATTCCAACCGGTGGGGAAGAGAAGCAAATGTGGAAAGTGATTTTTCTATTGTTTTATTTGAAATTCCAAAAGGAGAAACAGCCAGGATAGATGCCATTATGTTGGCAATATTATGTGGTCCCTTGATGGTGGAATTATCAATGTTAAGAAGTTCCGAACCAAATTTTATCTGTTTACCATCAAAATAAATATCTGTTTTGGAATTCAGAGAAAAGTATTTTGGATCAAGTTTATTTCTGTGTTTCAGGCTCATCGTATCGTCCAGGTTCAAGATCGCAAGATCGGATTTATCCTGATTTCTAAAGATGTTGAACTTTGCCAGGGCGTAGTCATCAAAATTGTTGTATCTATTTAAGTGGTCAGGAGTAATATTCAGTATAGCAGCTACATCCGGTTTGAATTTATCTATGAGTTCAAGCTGAAAACTGCTTAATTCCAAAACTATAAAATCGATACCAGGTTTTTCTATCGGGTAGGAACAGAATGCCATTCCAATATTACCGGCAAGAACAGAATTGTAACCCGCAGTTTGTAAAATGTAGTGTATTAAACTTACGGTTGTACTTTTCCCATTAGAACCCGTAATTGCTATTATTTTGCTTTCGGGATGCTTTATAAGAAACCCGAACTCGATCTCACTTATAAGATGTATATTCTTCTCTTTTGCTTTTCTTAAAATTGGAATATCAAGTGAAATCCCCGGGCTTACAATTATCGTATCGCATTCCAGAAGTCTTTCTGTATGTTCTCCGAATTCACAATCGAATTCTTTAATAATGTTCTCAGAGCCTTCGATCATATTGGCAATTTTTAATTCACTGAGAAAGGGAACACCACCTAATTCTTTTATCTTATACGCTGCAGCAAGTCCGCTGCGGTCTATTCTCAGGATTCCGATCTTATGTTCTTGAACATTCATATATCATCTCAGTTTTAATGTTGCCAGCCCTATTGCTACCAGCAGTGCAGCAACGATCCAGAAACGGATCACGATCTTTTCTTCGGCAATCCCTTTTATTTCGAAGTGATGGTGTATGGGAGCACAAAGGAAAACCCGTTTCCCTTTCCCATATCTTATGCGTGTATATTTAAAATAATATCTCTGGATAAGCGTGGATAGTGCTTCAATAACGAATACACCACCGACTATGGCAAAGAATATCTCTTCTCTTAATAATATAGCCAGCACGGCCAGGATACCACCAAGCGAAAGTGAGCCGGTATCTCCCATTATTATCTGAGCCGGTTTTGTATTATACCACAGGAAACCGAGTAATGTTCCTATCATAGCAGAAATGAATACAGTTAATTCACCTGCATTACTTATAAATTCCAGGTTTAAGTATTCAGCTATAACGAAATTCCCCTTAATGTAAGCCATTATACCCAGTGCCAGTGCCGAAAGAGCCACCGTTCCACTGGCCAAACCGTCCAATCCATCCGTTAAATTCACTGCGTTTGATGTACCTGTAACCATAAAAACAACAAAAGGAATAAAAAACCACCCTAATTGTATAGCTGTGTTTTTTAGAAATGGTAAGCTTATCTGGGTTATCGAAGATTTATCTGCCGAACCATAATAGAGTGCCGTGGCAATAAGCAATCCCAGAGTAATTTGAGCCATTAATTTATATTTGGCGATAAGACCTTGTTTTATCTTGAGGAAGTTCTTCAGATAGTCATCCAGGAAGCCTGTTCCACCCAGCCAGATGGTGGTGATGATCATTATAAGAATATAGCTGTTTACCAGGTTATTCCAGAGCAGGGAAGAGATAAGCAGGCTGGAAATAAGAATGAGACCGCCCATAGTAGGCGTACCTTCTTTTTCCTTGTGAGAAATGGGAACATATTCGTTAATTCTTTCCACAGCCTGGTGCTTTTTGAGAAGCCTGATAAATTTGGGACCAAGAAATAGTGAAAAAACCAGGGCAGTGATGAATGCTGCAATCGACCTGAACGTTACATATTGGAACACGTTAAACATGGTATATCCCATAATTTCCGTATTTGCTAAAGGAGAAAATAGATGATAGAACATATTATATCCTTCCTATAATTTTTTCCAGTGATATTCCATGAGATGCTTTCAGCAGAATTATTGCATTATCGGGAAAATCCTTTAGAATACCGGAAGATATCAGGTCTTCCACTTTCCCAAAATGCTTCTCTGCACCGTAGGAAACAGAATATTCTCCCACGGAAATCAACTGGTTATACTCAAAATTATTTAATAATTTCCTGATATTCAAATGTAATTTCTCTGTTAATTTTCCCAGTTCCAGCATATCACCAAGAATGGCAACATGCGGTCTATTGATTTCATAATCACTCCAGAATTCAATTGCTGCTTTCATAGAATCGGGATTTGCGTTGTAGCAATCTATCAGCAACGTTCTATTGCCGGAAATCGTTATTTCCATCCTGAGGGAGAGATCCAGAGGTTTATCAAGACCGTCTTGTATTTCTCTATCTGATATTCCAATTTCTGAAGCTAAAGTAATTGCAATAGCTGCATTCAAAGTGAATTTCTTAAAAGGTGTGGGAATGGAATATTGTTTATCATTCAGGCAGAAACGAGTGGTTTGGGCATTGTTTTCTATGTTTGAGATACGGTAATCGGCGGAATCACTTGAACCGAAGGTTTTTCCGGTAAATTCTTTGAATCTATTATCGTCTGCCGGGAACAATCTCAGCTTCACATTGTGTTTAAGCAAAGCGGATTTCTCTTTGAAAACACCTTCTTCATCGATAAGAAATTCAAGATGGGAAGGACCAATGGCAGTAACTACAGCAATATCCGGATCGGAGATCTCGGTAAGCCGGGCAACTTCACCGAACTGATTGGAGCCAAGTTCCAGGATGGCATATTCATATTCCGGATTTAACCTGAAAATCGTCTTTGGTAAACCGATCAGGTTGTTTTCATTGGAAAATGTTTTCAGTGCTTTCTTAGAAAGTATATTATAGAGATATTCTTTAGTAGTGGTTTTACCAAAACTACCGGTGATAGCAATGGTGGTTATCTTAAATAACGATTTAAATTTTTTTGCCAGATTGCCAAATGCCTGTAGGGTGTCTTCGACGCGAATCAATCTTTCAGCATCACTTTGATAATCCTGAGAAACTACAGCCCAGCAGTTATTCTTTTTCAGAACCTGATCAACGTAATCATGACCATCAAAATTCTCTCCCTGCAAAGCAAAAAATAGGGAATTATCTTCAATCGTGCGTGAATCTGTGGAAATATGCTCCAGCACCAGTTCAGAACTATCAATGATTTTATTTTTTAAAATGAATTCAAGTTGGAGTGGATCGATAGGAAATGACAATTTGTCAATCTCGCACTCTTTGGGATCAGCATATTTCTCTGCAACTGTGCTGTCATTGAATTCCAGTTTATTATTCTTAATTTCTTGATACTTTTCATGTCCCTTACCTGCCAGAAGAACAATATCACCTTTTTGAGCATTACAAATAGCTGTTCTAATGGCTTGCTCACGGTCTCGAATTATCCAGAAAGCTTTATCATGAGAAGTATTTCCTACAATATCCCTGATAATATCAGAAGGATCTTCATTACGTGGATTATCATTGGTGACTATTGCCAGGTCAGAAAATTCCAATGCTGCCGCCAGCATTTTGGTCCGTTTGGTTTTGTCTCTTTCTCCACCTGCGCCAAAAACACAGATCAGCCGTTTCTGTTTTAGTTCAGATAATGTTTTAAGAACATTTGCCAGTGCATCGGGAGTGTGAGCATAATCCACATAAATTCCGATTCCCCTGCTATTTTTTACTTTCTCCAACCGACCGGGAACTTCCGATAATGAATCAAAAACACTGGAGATGAAACTATCGGTTATTTCAGGGCATATCTCTCGAATTACTTCGCAGGCGGAAACAGCATTAAAGGCATTGTACCGACCGATCAGACTTGTGTGAATTTTATTTATTGTTTTCCCAACGGAATAACTGAGATCAGTTCCTTCAAGGCTGCATTTATATTCCAGGATGGTAATATCACCTTTTTTAAAAGAGAGCGATCTTTTGGGGCAGTTCAGATTTGCATATAATTTTTTACCGTATTCATCATCTATATTTATAAAGGCAGTTCCATTTTTCTCTGCCAGATTATCGAATAATTTAAACTTTTCTTTAGCATAATCATTCATGTTTTTATGGAAATCGAGATGTTCATGAGTGAGGTTGGTAAAAACCGCAGCATCAAAGTGCAGACCGTAAACCCTGTCCAGGGCAAGAGCATGAGAAGAAACTTCCATTACTACGTATTTTACTTCTGCATCTGCCATCTGGCGGAATATCCTGTTAAGTTCCACTATGTCCGGAGTGGTGCGCTCTGTAATGAATGTTTTACCATTTATCATGTATCCGAATGTCCCAATAAATCCAACAGGCATACCATTTTTTCTAAGCATCGCTTCGATGAGCGTGGTAATTGTAGTTTTGCCGTTTGTGCCTGTTATTCCCACAAGTGTAAATTGAGAAGTGGGATCATTGAAAAATAATTTTGCCAGAAGTGATGCAGCTTTCCTGGAATTATTTACTACGATCTGCGGAATATTAATATTTAATCGTTTTTCCACGATAAGAAGTCCGGCACCCTTTTCCACCGCTTTGCCGGCAAAAAGATGTCCATCGGTAACAAACCCGGGAATGCAGACGAATACATCACCACTTAGCACCTGCCGGGAATCGGTTGCCATACCAGTATAAGCAGAATGTTTATCTATATCGAAAACTTCTCGAAGCAGGTTGTTCTTTTCTAAGATGTTTAATATTTCTATGTAATTTATTTTGCTGTTACGCTGCATATTTCCCCGAATTTTATCTTCGAGCCGGGCTGTATCATCTGCCGTACGATAGTGCCGTTGCCCTTTATAATAAGTTTTATATTTTTCTTATTTGCCAAAGCTATCGCTTTTCGCAAAGTAAGCCCGGTAAAGTCGGGCATTTTATAATCCAATTCATTCTGTTCTTTTGGAATGCTCACGTTGTCAAGAATTACTATCAGAAATTCATTTTCAGGGTAGGAAGTACCGGGTTTGGGAAACTGGTTCACTACGTTTCCATCGGTGCTAAGTTCCTGAACCTGGTATTTTATCTTTTTCTTATTTAAAAGCTCAATTGCCTTTTCCCGAGTCATTCCTGTAACATCGGGAGCAGTGATGAAGCGTTTGTTCTTTTCTTTTTCACTTACCAGGATATCGCTCTGGGGCAGATTGATCATATTAGTAACGATATTCCTGAAAGTGGGAACTGCCGAAAGAGTAGCATAATAAGAATAAGATTCGTAATCCGGTTCATCATACACTATCACGATAACATATTGCGGTTCTTTCACCGGAAAGAAACCGGCGAAGATGGAAGTATATTTTTCTTCTGCATAACCCTGTTTGCCCCGAATTGACTTTTCAGCAGTACCAGTCTTACCGGCTATCTCCAGGAAATCCATCCTGGTACCGGTAGCTGTGCCATAATCTACCACACCTTTAAGGAAAACCTTCAAAGTATCTAATGATCTCTTATTGGAAATAGATCGCAGGGCTTTCTGTTCATAGGTGAAAATGGTTTTATTGTTCTCATTTACTATTTCTTTAACAATGTATGGCTGCATTACCTTACCGCCATTAGCCAGGGCGCAATATGCATTGGCCAACTGCAGGGCAGTGACGGAAATTTCCTGTCCGAAAGATATGGAATGAAGAGAAAATCCCTGCCAGTCTTTTAATTTCCGGAAGATGCCGGATGCTTCCCCTGAGATATTGGAACTGGTCTTATGCCCGAAACCCAGAGCGATCATTCTTTCATAAAGAGTTTCACTTCCTATCTGTTCTACGATCTTGCTGATCCCCACATTACTGGAATGAGCAATAATATCCTTGAAACTGAGATATTTAAATTTATGATCGTCTTTAATTACGCGCTCTTCCGATTCGTAAGTAAGATGATAGTTCCGGCAGTCTATTCTGTCCGATGGTTT
>JACNIV010000328.1 GCA_014382915.1 Candidatus Cloacimonadota bacterium
ATTCTTCATGTTTTTCATCTAATGGTGAAACTGTGATATGCTGAATTTCCGAAGGGATAACTTCATAATATTTTTCACCGGATTTTGTTTTTCCTGTTATTACGCCGGTAGTACCGAAACCTGTTCCGGGAGCCAGCAGAACAGTCCTTGAACTTTCTGGTTCTGTTCGAGCTTTTATGGGTGGTTCATACAGTTTTTTAAACCGATATCCATTTTCTTCCAAAGATAAAAACCCATATCCCGCAAGTTCCATATCGTTCAGCATCAGGGTTTTATTTTCGGGAAGTCCGCAGTCATACATATCCTGCAGAGTTATTTTTGTTCTGTTATGCCAGCGGGTAAGGTTCACTTCACTTTTGTTTAAAACAATCCCTGCAAAACCGATGGTGCATTTATCGGGAAGTTGTTTTTGCCCATTTATTGAATTGCGAATGAAATCATGCAGCTTCTGTTTTGAATCTATCTTCGCTTTGAATATTTCAGAAGTTTCTATCTGCTGCCCATTTTTAACAAGCTCAAACTGCAAACGGGTATTGGTTCCACCCACATCGATGGACAAATTCAATTTCTTTTCATTTTTCATTGTTTATTAAAAGTGAAAAAGCCTGCGTTAAGTCAATAAGAAATTTATTGATTCACGTTCCTTTATACTATTTTCTACCAGGCATATCGCTTCGCTTGTATATTGATGTTATTAAGCAAAGCTTATTATGCGCTCTGTCCAGCAAGATTTATTTATTTTCTTGACAATAATTTTTTCTTTTAAAGAAAGTTATATGCACATTTTAGTGATTTTTGCGAAGATAAAGGAACAAAGTGTTATGAAGCATGTAGATAAGAGTATTATGACGCCAGTTGGCGGGATATTAACGAGTTATGAGAATTAAAAATATGGAAAAAAGATATGATCTTAGGCTGGATATCCCTGCAAGAGCAATGATTAACGGAAATATCATTGAAGCTGTACATAGAGATACGTTATTTGATAAAGTCAAGCGGCAGAAATTGGGTGAAATGCAACTAAATCTAAATCAAGCTGACTTAGATTCGTATCATCTTCTCGATCAATCTTATGTCGCGTCATTACTTTATTGCTTGCTCGTTGTTCCCAAGGAACTAATGAACCTATCAAAAAATGATGAGCTTTTTCAAACGTTGGATAACATGGTTCCTGCTCTGCCCTCGTTTTTTACTCTTAGGGAGACCCCGCCAGAATTCACTTGTGCTCCATCCTATTGGCTAATTCGGCTTCTTAGAAATTCGATATCCCACGTGCTTTATGAGATTGATAGTGAGAATAATTGGATATTTTGGACAGAGCGTAGTCCTCTCTGGAAGGCGTCTATAGAGAGAGAGCATTTGATGGAATTTCTTAGTACTGTTGGGAGGAAATTGTCTAATAGAGCACTAAGTATTAAAAATGAGCAATTGCGCTCATAACAAGCGAATTGAGCGGACGCTAAGAAGCTGCGCCGCTCATTCTTGGCGTTAATTTTATATTAGGTCTCTGGGTCTGTTTATGTATTCGTCTGCAGTAAGGCAAGTTACAAACTGTTTGGTAGTAAATACTACCAGATGATTACAAACTATAATACAGATTCATTTCGTAAGGATGAGGTCTATTGCGCACAGCAACCACTTCCTTCATTTTCTCTATTATCCAGGTATCAATAAGTTCCTTGTTGAAAACATCCCCGGCAAGAAGATAATCATGATCGTCTTTTAATGCTTCCAAAGCTTCTTCCAGACTAATGGGAATGGTGTGCAGCTTTGCCTGCTTTTCTTCTGACCAATTGAATACATTATCATCAAACGGACCGTAACCATTTTCGGGAGTTGGCATTATTTTATTTTTTATGCCGTCCAATCCCGCCATTAGAAGAGCACTCATTGCCAGGTAATAATTACAGGTTCCGTCACCAGTACGGAACTCGATGCGCTTCATTTCTTTGCTGGTGGCATATTTGGGTATTCGGATAGCTGCACTGCGGTTAGCTAAACCAAAGAATAATTTTACAGGAGCTTCAAAGCCAGGAAGGAGGCGTTTAAATGAATTCGTGCTGGGATTTGTGAAAGCTGTTAGTGAACGGCCATGTTTCAAAATTCCACCAATAAAATAAAGCGCTTCTTCCGAAAGATCAGCATAATTTCCTTTTTTATAAAAAAGATTCTCTCCATTTTTTCTTAATTGAATATGGAAGTGCATGCCGTTACCAGCTTCATCATAAATTGGCTTCGGCATGAAAGTGGCTGTAAGTTCATTTTCCAGGGCACAATTATGAATGATATCTTTTATATACATCATCTTATCTGTGATCAGGTTGAATTCCAGCAATTCGGTTTCAATCTCCTGCTGTCCGGAAAGCCCAACTTCGTGGTGGTGATAACGTATCGGACAATCGATCTCTTCGATTATTTGAACCATCTCTTCACGAATATCTGCATACTTATCGAACGGAACATCGATATGATAGCCTTTACGGTTGGCTACAGCTGTTCCGTCTATATCCTTGTAACTGCCCGGAAGATCATCCTTATTCTCGGCAGAAGTAAATTTGTATCCTGCGCTGAATTTACCATTGTAGATTTCCGCTTCATTGAAAAGGTAAAATTCAAATTCGGGGATCCAATAGGATTCATCGGCAATTCCTGTTTTTTCCATGAAGCCCTGAGCGCGCTTAGCCAAACTGCGTGGATCTTTCTTCACACCTATCCGCGAATCGGCATCACAAATATAGGAAAGCATTCGCAAGGTTGGGTGGTATGTGAACGGATCAATTATTGCAGTTGAAATATCCGGTATAAGCACCATATCACCAGCTTCCACAGATTTCATGCCGGGAATGCTGGAACCATCAAAAGGAATTCCATTCTCAATAACATATTCCAGTCTGCGTGTTGGAAAAGAAATGTGATACCAGTTTCCGATCAGGTCGGAATATTTTAGATCGACTGTTTTGATCTGGTTTTCTTCAATGATCTTTTTTACATTTTCTAAGTTCATAATTATCTCCAATTATCTCGTTCCCATCAGGCAGCTGCCCGATAGGAACGAGATATAAAAATTTATAGCGTTAATCCAGTTAACAGTTTCAGAAAGAAATTAAGGGGCGGCATGATGATAGCGCCGATTATATTCAATCTGAAGACAAATGAAACAGCCAGAATTATCATCAGGATCTGGGCTCCCTGGCGTTCTCGTGCAGTGTACTTGTAATATGCTTCATCGGAAAGAAAGCCTCCCAATATCTTTGACCCGTCCATGGGTGGGATGGGAATCAAGTTGAAAAGCCCCAGAGCCAGGTTTATCAGGATGGCATAAAGCAGCATTCCCAGCCAAAATTGCGTAAATGCACTGGCGCCATACATAATGTCTGGATCAAACTTCTTGATAAGATTAAAAACAACCGATAGCAGTATGGCAAGTGTGAAATTTGCAGCCGGACCTGCTGCTGCTGTAAAAGCCGTATCACGCTTATAATTTTGAAAATTATGGGGATTAATGGGAACGGGTTTTGCCCAGCCAATGCGAGCAATGAACAACATGAGCAACCCGATAGGATCTATGTGCGATATCGGGTTCAGGGTCAACCTTCCCGCTCGTTTTGCTGTGTCGTCCCCCAGAAGATATGCTACATATCCATGACTGAATTCGTGAACCGTGAGTGCAATTAAAAGAATTGGTAATTGAATTATTAATTGAACAATGAAATTCATTTTTCCTCTATTTCAACACTTTCAGAAAGCGTCTTTTTCCTACTTTTATCACAGATCCTCTATCAACTTCAAAAAAGATATCGTCTATCTTTTTATCATCGATACTGACAGCGTTCTGTTTAATTAACCGTTTTACTTCACCGTTCGACGCGCAAATTCCAGCAGAAACCAACAATTCAGTGATCCCAATTTTTTCGGTTTTGAGCTTGAATTCAGGTATTTCATCGGGTATTTCTTTTTTGGCAAATATTTTGTTGAATTCTGCTTGTGCTAAGTTTGCATATTTTTCACCATCATATATTCTTACTATTTCCCATGCTAATTTTTCTTTAATTAATTTTGGGTTTATTGACCCTGAATTTAAAGTTTTTTCATAATTTTTGATTTCAGAATCACTAAAACTACTAGTAGCATAAGTTAAATAATTAACTATCAGATCATCAGGAATAGACATGGTTTTTCCATATTTATCTTTGGGGGTATCGAAAACGGCAATGTAATTATTTAATGACTTACTCATTTTCTCTTTGCCGTCCGTTCCCATTAAAATGGGTGAGAGAACTGCAACTTGTTCGGGCTGACCGAAAAACCTTTGCATGTCCCTTCCTGCCAGGATATTGAATTTCTGTTCGGTGGCACCCAATTCTACATCTGCTTCAATCGCTACAGAATCATAACTCTGCAGGATAGGGTACATCATTTCGTGCATTCCCAGTGGAAGACCCTTTTCATACCTGCTTCTGAAAGTTTCGTGAGCCATAAATTGCGCTAAAGTGAATTTTCCCATAAGTTCCAATACGTCTGCCATGGTCATGTTGCCAAACCATTCGGTTTGCCAGCGGACTTCGGTTTTATCTTTATCCAGAACGGTATAAAGTTGGTCCATATATTTTTCGGCATTATTCTTAACCTGCTCAGCGGTAAGATGAGGACGGGTTTCATCTTTTCCGGAGGGATCGCCGATCTGTGCTGTGAAGTCCCCGATAATGATAACGCCGGTATGCCCCAGATCCTGGAAATCACGCATTTTACGAATGGGAACCAGGTGCCCGATATGTACATCATAACCGGTGGGATCGATGCCGTATTTTATCCTGAGTGGTTTTCCTGTTTTTTCTGCTATTTCGAATTTCTTTATTAATTCTTCTTCGGTGATTATTTCTTCAGCACCTTTCCGAATTAATTTCATTTCTTTTTCAAATTTCATACCTTCCCCATACACTTCTCAAATTAAATGTTCCAATAGCTTTACCTGCTCTTCCTTTGTCAAATTATTTAGTTATTCAGAAAGTTATCCACAAAAAAGTCTTATCTTTATTATTTACAAACAATTAATCCACATTATGTGGATAACTTTATTTCAAGAATAGAATCATAAGCTATTTTCTTATAAATAATTATCGCTACTTTCATTTTTTACAAGATTACTTTTGACTGTTTTTCTCACCTTGACAAATCTTGTTTCATTTTCATTTTCGGTATGTTGTATTATAGTATTTAAGCAGGTTTACAGTGTTTAATGATTTGTGGATAAGTTAGATATTGAAGCTTATTTTCTTCATAAGATTCACTGTACCAGAAAGATAAACTATGTGAATAATTTTGTGGATGGATTGTGGATAAGTTGTGTAATTTTGTGTAAAGCCTTTGTTGAAGGTGCAAAAGGATGCTGATATGAATAATTACGAAAAATTATGGGGCGGAGTTTTAGATACGTTAAGAGAAAACATCAGTGAACAAGGTTTTAATACATGGTTTAATGAAACTCATCTTATTGATATTGATAATAACCTCCTCTCGGTAAAAGTCCCAACGCAGTTCATTGCAGATTATTTAAATAAAAATTACAGTGAACTTATTTGTGAAATATGTTTTAATCTCTATAAATCAAAATATCACATTAAATTTGCCAGTTCGCTTCCAGTAATTAAACAAACTAATTATGATAATGTGGAGAATATCAGACCAATCCCCAGTTATCAGACTAAATTAAACATGAATTATAATTTCAATGAATTTGTTATTGGTGCTAATAATAAATTTGCGCATTCAGCTTCCCTGGCTGTTGCTGAATCTCCCGGAACTACATATAATCCACTTTTTCTTTATGGTGAATCTGGTATGGGAAAGACGCACCTTATGCAGGCTGTAGGAAATTTTGTAGTAAATGAACTCGTTGATAAAAAAGTAATGTATATAACCACCGAAGAATTTACCAATGAAATGATAAACGCAATTAGAACTAACGCCATGTCCAATTTCAGGAATAAATTCAGGAATTTTGATGTTCTTTTGATCGATGATATTCATTTTCTTTCCAGAAAAGAAGGAACACAGGAGGAGTTCTTTCATACTTTTAATTCTTTATATGAAAAGAAAAAACAAATCGTCCTTACCAGCGATCGTCCACCTAAGGATATTCCCGACCTTGAACAGAGACTTGTCACCAGATTCGAGTGGGGATTGTTAGCTGATATGAAAAGCCCCGATTTTGAAACCCGTGTTGCCATCTTGAAGAAAAAAGCCGATTTTGAAAATATAAATCTTAAAGGAGAAGTACTGGAATTTATCGCTGAACATATTTACAGTAACGTAAGAGCTCTGGAAGGATCTCTTATCAGGATACTTGCCTACGCTTCATATAATAATCTGGATACCGAAAATATTACTGTCGATATGGCAGGTGAAATACTGGTCGATATGATTTCCGATAAAGTTCAGGAGGTAAACCTGGAAACAATAATGGAAAAAGTGTGCGAAGCATACAATATAACCCAGAGTCAGATTTTTGATAAAACCCGTAAAAAACATATTGTTTTTCCCAGGCAGATCGCAATGTACCTTTCAAATTTACTAATACCACAACTTTCCCTGAAGGATATTGCGCAATATTACAAAAGAAAAGATCATACTACTGTTCTTCATGCCAAGAGAACTATAGAAGAACAATTCAAGAACGAGCGTGACCTCCGCATCCAGATAGAACGCTTGATTAAAGAAATAAAAAAGTAGTTGTACACTTATCCACGTGCTATGAAGTTAATGAATGTTTATAAGTTACTGGTTGAAAAGCTAAAAAAGAAAAATGTGAATAACATTAGAAATATGAACAGGCAATCCACATTTTATCTACATTCGAACAACATCTGTAATTCTTTGAAAAGGAACAAATTACAGTTACCGTATTCGAGTTATAATCATATGCACAATGACTACTATTAATACTAATTTTTAAAATAAAATAAGGAGAATAAATGATAAGGAAATTTAGAATCACAGGATTTTTTCTGATAGCTGTTCTCATAATTATGGGATGTACAAATAAAACCAACCTGGTGGGAACAGGTGGTAATGAAGGACCTGAACCAGAATCAGTTACAATAGGCAGTGAATGCTTTTCTTCAATTTTAAGCTTCGAGGATAGTTTGAAAAACTTTAATACCGACCGAACAGTAATAGGTAATTATGATAAATACGATACTGCAAATCAGGCAGTTACTCTCATTAAATTCACTTCACTTCCGGATTCATTTTATGCTATCGAAAATGCCAATCTTATTCTGAGTATTAAAAATAAACATAATTTTGATAATATTGATAACACTACTTTAAAAATAGGCAGGATCATTAGTGAGAACTGGTATGAAAGTACTGCTCTCTGGAAAGAATCCACCGATTCTACCGGTTGGTCTGGAAATGAATTCTCTCTATTTGATGGAGAGGATTTTGAATTGATTCCCAACCTGGAAATAACCCTGGAAGAAGATTCACTGGTCATCGATATTCCTGAATATCTGATAGAGAATTGGATAGATGCCGATTCATTAAATTTTGGACTGGCTTTTTATACACCGGATAGTGACTGCTTCCTGGAAATAAATTCTTCCGAAAACGGCAATGATGACCTTAAACCATTTATAACTTATGAATACCAGGAAACAGATATCGATACCTTTATTACTAATACAGTTTATGCCAGCCATGATATTACGATCTTTTACACGGATGATGAATATGCCACTTTCACGGATCAACTGATACTTTCCGATATGCAGCCTATCAAAATGTTCATGAAGTTCGATATTCCTGACTCTATCTTTATACCTGTAGAAATTGAAGATCCTGATTTGTACATGCAAAGATTAACCATTAACAAAGCAGAACTGATATTACATAACAGCGGAATTAATCAATATCCTATCTACGGTACTATCTACATCGATCCGTTCATTGTAATCACAGATACTGTTGATTTGAATTACACTGATCCGTATTCACCGTTCATGACATCCGATGATTATGAGGATCTTTATATAGGCAGCTCTTCCGACAGCCTGGGAACAGAAGAATTTGCCGTTGATATCACGAAAATACTTCAAAAACTTACAGCTGGAGAATATGAAAATTATGGTATTATGTTAAAATCTATTTATGAATGCAGGGATTTTATACATCTGGAATTTGAAACTGAATTAGAAGAAAATAAACCGGAAATAAGAATAATATTTACACCACCCTTCGATTTTGAAGAGTAGCTAAGAGGTAATTATAATGAAGAAATTTTGGATATTGCTAATTCCTATCTTATTGCTTTCCTGTATTCAACAGAAAGATGAAGGCAGCATCGCTCAGGTAAATGAAGATAAACTCACAATAGAAGAATTAAAAGCAAATTTCAGTGATGATGAATGGGAAAATCTTACAAATGAAGAAAAAAATGAATTTGTACAGGATTGGATACAGTTAACTCTGCTATCACAGGAAGCTGATAGACTTGGTATTTCCGAGCTTCCACGAATAAAATCAAGAATTGAAACAGCTGAAAAATCAGTAAAATCTAATACTCTAATAGCACAGAAATTATCCGAGATCGAGATATCGGAAGACGATCTTTTCAATTATTATAAACTTCACAAAAGTAAATTTCAGGAAAGTCACGAAGAATATAAAATACAGAGGATATTTATTACTGATGAATCAAAGCTCGGTGAGATTAGAGATGAAATTAAGAATAGTTCGTTTGCTGAAGCAGCAAAAAAATATTCTGAAGAAAGTGACGGTAAAAATGGTGGCTATGTAGGATTTATTTCCCAAAAAACTGTAAATAAAGATATCTGGAATGCCTTAAAATCACTTCAGAAACATAGATACAAAACTGTTGAAACCAACCAGGGATATTACATTTTAAGATATTACGATACACGCATTGTTTATGAAGAGAAAACCTTTCTTGAAGTTTCCAATTCGATAAGGAAAGTTGTTTTGGAAAACAGAAAAGATGAAATATTTAACAACTTGATCGAAGAACTAAAAAAGAAATCTGAAATTTCAATTTCAATTTAAAACAGGAGAAGAAAATGAGAAGAATTGTTTCAATTATAATTCTGCTAACTTGTATCTCTATGCTAAGAGCAGAGATAGTGGACAAAATAATAGCAAAAGCTGGAAGAGAGATAATCCTGCAGAGTGATCTTGATAAAAGACTTCAGCAGCTGCAAGCCGCAGGTATGCTAAACCAGGAAATCACAACTTTAGATATTTTGAATGATATGATAGAATCTGAACTGATCCTGCAAAAAGCTAAACAGGAAAAATATGAGGTGGATGAAGACAATATAAGAAACATGGCAGGAGAACAGATCAAGCAGATTGCTTCTCAGTTCTCAACTGAATTTGAATTCAAACAAGAACTAAAAAAAGCAGGTCTTACCGTTCCCGATCTGAAAGATTATTATATTGAGATAATTACAGAACAGAACCTGAAGGAATTGATAATCAAGAATGAGATAAAGAACAAGATACATATTACCGAAGTAGAAGTTGAAGATTATTATAATGAGCATAAAGACGAAATCCCCACCAGCCCGGCAATGGATCAAATCGGCATGATTGTGCGCTCTATCAAAGCTGGTAAAGAAACAAAAAACAAAGCTCTGGTTGAGATCAACAAACTTCGTGATAAACTTATTGAAGGCACAGAGTTTGCCGAACTGGCCAAAGAATACAGCGATTGTCCTTCCAAAGCTAATGGTGGTAACCTGGGGTTCTTTGGCAAAGGTACAATGGTGAAACCTTTTGAAGATGCCGCTTTTGGACTTATGCCCGGTGAGATCAGCGAAGTAGTGGAAACACAATTCGGCTATCATATAATTAAGGTTGATGAAATTAAAGAAGATGAGGTTAAAGCCAGCCATATCCTGAAAAAAATTGAGCCAACAGAAGAAGATATTCAGGCAGAAATACAGCTGATAGAAAACATACTGGTAAAAATGGAAAATGGCGAAGATTTCAACGAACTGGCAAAAACCTATTCCGAAGATGATTCTACAGCCGTTAAAGGTGGAATTATCGGTGAGTTTGTTAAAGAAGAGTATCCCGAACTTTTCAAAGAAAAATTAGAGAATATCGATTACGGAGGACATACATCTTTAATACGGGAAGGGGATAATTTGTATATTTTTGCAAAGCTTAAATTGATTCCTGAAAAAGAGTACCGTTATGACGAGATCTATGACCGATTAAGAGAACTTGTAATTAACCAGAAAGAGATAGAGCTTTATGAAAAGTGGATCACAGCATTGATACAGGAAAGTTACGTGGAAATCCTGTTGGAAGATTAGTAATTAATGAATTTACCTGTTATAATTTCCACCCTTTTTGGAGCAGGATATTTCCCTAAAGCTTCAGGCACAGCCGGCACACTGATTGCAACTTTGGTTTATTTACTATTGCCGCCAAAACTTTTTGGCAGCCTGGAAAATAATATTATTTTCTTGATATGTGTTTTAACTTTAAGTTTGATCTCGGTTTTTTTTATCTCAAAGGCGGAAAAAAAACTCGGTCATGACAATAATAAAATAGTCTTGGATGAATTTCTGGGCTATTTTATAGCTGTTGTTTTTCTGCCCAAAACAATTATAATAGCAGTTTTCGCTTTTATATTGTTTCGTTTTTTTGATATATCCAAACCGGAACCGGTTAATATTCTGCAAAAACTTCCCGCTGGTTGGGGAGTGATGGCAGATGACCTGATGGCTGGTGTTTACACAAATATCAGTTTACAGATATTAATAAGAGTTTTTCCCAAAATAATAAAATAATAAGGAGACATTTATGTTTAATGTTTTAATGCAGGCAGGCACACAAACAGCAGGTGGAGCACCACAATCAAATATTTTTGCACAGTTATTCCCATTTATTCTTATGTTTGGTATTCTTTATTTACTCATCATCCGTCCCCAGCGTAAACGCCAGAGAGAAACACAAAACATGCTGGTAAACCTGAAAGTAAATGATGTAGTGGTAACGAATGGAGGCATCATCGGTAAGATCATAAATATTAAAAAAGAGAAAAATATCGTGGTTTTGAGAGTAGATGAGACAAGCAAAACAAAAATCGAATTCCAGAAAAACGCTATTGTAGGAATTATCAAGGATGAAGAGAAAAAAGCCTGATCTTCTTCCCATCAGGATATACGGTGATAAAACACTACGGAAGATTGCAGAACCTGTTGCAGAGATCACACCCGAAATAGAGGATTTTATTAATGATCTGGTTCACACAATGTATGAAAAAGACGGTGTAGGCTTGGCAGCACCGCAGGTAGGAAGATCGCTTCGTATCTTTGTGGTCGATCCTTTCTGGTTCAGAGAAGGTGGGGAAAAGAACCCTAAAGTGCTTGTTAATCCTGAGTTTCTTGAATTTGAAGGTCAAATTGAATTGGAAGAGGGCTGCTTGAGTTTGCCGGAAATTTATGAAAAAGTGATGCGTGCCCGAAAGGTCATCATCAAAGGTCTGAACGAAAATGGTGAGAAAGTTCATTATGAAACTGAGGGTCTTTTTGCTCGGGCAGTGCAGCATGAAAACGACCATCTGGACGGAATTCTATTCACTGACAAAGTTCCCAAATTGAAGAAAATTCTATTAAGAAA
>JACNIV010000329.1 GCA_014382915.1 Candidatus Cloacimonadota bacterium
GTCATAGCATAAATAAAATTATTTACGCAAATTACAAGCATATTTACATTTCTGCGAGCAGCATGAATAAAATGATTTCCGCCAATCGATATTAAATCTCCATCACCTGAAAAGACGATTACTTTCAGGTCTGGATTAGCAACTTTTATGCCGGTTGCAAAAGCAATGGCTCGACCATGAGTTGTATGGAATGAGTCCAGTTTTATATAACCAGCTACTCTGCCAGTACAACCAATACCGGAAACTATACATGTTTTTTCCAAATCAATATTTGCTTTATCAAGACCTGCGGCAAAGGCAGTAACAGCTGTGCCAATCCCACAACCAGGGCACCATATATGAGGAATTCTATCCATACGAAGCAAATCATCCATTGGGTGAATATCTTTTTCAGCGTTTTTCAAAGGTTCCATTTATGCTCTCCCTGCTTAACTCAGATACTCAATAATTTCATTTTTTACTTTTTTTTCTTTCATAACTAATTTTATAGCAGAAACTATATCATCCGTGTTATCGATTCCCTTTTCTCCATGGGAGACAAAGACAACATTCGCATTTCCGTAACTGCTTCGCTCAACTTCAGAAACAATTTGCCCATAATTTATTTCAGGTACCACAAAAGCTTTCACTTTCTCTGCCAGTTCAGTGATTTTTTTATCCGGGAAGGGCCAAACAATATCGAGCTTAAGACCACCGACTTTTATACCCAGATCTCTTGCCTGCTTCATTGCTTTGAGTGCAACACCTGATGTTGCCCCATAATAGACAATTACGATTTCAGCATCTTCAGTGTCGGTTTCCTGAAATTCAATGATCTCATCTACTTTATTGCGGATCTTCCATAAAATAGGATGAACATTATATTCCTGACACTCCTCGAGCATTATGGGATAGCCTCTATCATCGTGAGTAAGGCCTGTAACATGAAATTTATAGCCCTCACCAATATCTACCATACGAGGAACAAAATCTTTATCTCTTTTGAATGGCAGGTACTTATCCTTTTGCCCTTTAAAATATCGTCTCGGTTCAATTTTTATGCCAGCAGCAGCAGGAATTACAACCTTTTCTTTCTTATGAGCTACATACTCATCCGACATGATAATGACAGGCGTTCTATATTTTTCAGAGAAATTAAAAGCCTTAATAGCAAAATCAAACATCTCTTGCGGAGAACCCGGAGCAAGAACTATTACTTCATAATCTCCGTGTGAACCCCATCTTGCCTGCATCATATCGCCCTGTCCTGCACGAGTCGGCATTCCTAATGATGGTCCTGCCTGTTGCACATCGACGATTACACAAGGAGTTTCCAACATCACACCAAGTCCCAAATGCTCCATCATATTGGAAAAACCTGGTCCGGAGGTTACTGTCATCGACTTTTTCCCTGTCCAGGAAGCACCTATAACAGCAGCGAGAGCCGAAATTTCATCTTCCATCTGAATAAAGGTGGCATCGATCTCTGCACTTCTTTTCAAGTATCTTTCTATCGTTTCAATGGCAGGTTCGATCGGATAAGCTGCAAGAAAACGGCATCCAGCAGCAAAGGCGCCTTCTATAAATGCCTCATTACCACTAAGAGTATGTGTTCCTGTTAAAACTGCTTTTAAGTTAGTTTTCAAGAGCTACCTCCTCTTTCAAAGTACACCAGATAGCAAATTCAGGACAGATAGTCTCACATAAACCACAATTTACACAAGCTTCTTCATTTACTATTTTTGGAGGATGATAACCCTTGGAATTAAATTCATCTGACATTTCAAGGACATCCTTAGGGCAGTATTCCACACAGAAACCGCATCCTTTACATCTTTCTTTGAGTATATGGATTTCACCTATAGGAGTTTTTGGCTTTTCTTTGCCAAACGGCACTTCCCAATACCTCATAGATTCTCCTGTATTTTAGAATATTCTTACAATAAAAACAAAAAAACGCAGCTTGCTGCTTTAGCATACTGCGTTTACATTTATATTCCGCACTCCATCCAGTTCAGATGGAACGTATTGGGTATTGCTTGTGAAAATAGTATTATTGTATTCATCCAGAAGGTAGTTAACAAATACCTTTTTGTATATTATCAAAAACAATACTCCTTAAAAAACGAATATTACAAAAAGGTAAAACACCTGAAATTACTTTTAGGTATCTCACTTTTTTCTACTTTTTTTAAAAAGGCTATATGCAAATTCATCATTTAATTGTCAATTTAATATTCAATTTTTTTCTCTCTATTTTATATTGTTACTATTACATTTTTTTCTAACATTTTATTTCTTAATTAATTAAGTTCAATTAATGTCATTCTTCGCACAATTCCAGCAAAACACCATGTGAAGACGTTGGATGCAGGAATGCTATATTTGTATTATGAGCACCTTTTCTGGGAGTTTTATCGATCAGCTTGATCCCCTTTTTTTCTATCTCCTGAAGCCTTTTTTCAAGATTTTCCGTTCCCAGAGCAAGATGATGAATACCTTCTCCTTTTTTTACCAAGAACTTAGCTACTGTGCTATCTTCGGAAGTCGGTTCCAGTAATTCAAGACGTACATTACCCACTGGAATAAAAGCTACTTTTACTTTTTGAGATTCAATTACTTCGATACCTTCCACTTCCAATCCCAGTTTTTTATAGAATTGAATTGCTTCATCCAGATTTTTAACAGCTATACCGATATGGCTGATCTTTTTCGGCATAGAAACTCCTAAGATATTTTATAAAAATCAATCTTCTTTTTTATATTCATCTGCAAGTTTAAATCCAATTTTCATTGCTTTCAGATTCATTTCAACATATTGAGGTTTCATAGAATTCTCAATAGCCTTTTTTAAAGAAGCTTCGCTGACTACATTTGTTATTCTTACAAGGAAACCGAGAGTAATAATATTTGTTGGGAGCAGGGATCCGAGTTTTTGCTGAGCAATATCAGCAAAAGGCAGCTCATAAACTTCCGAATCCAAAAGAGTAATGTTTTTAACGGAAGTATTATCTGCGATCAGTATCCCATCGTCTTTTAAATTAAAGGAATGTCTATCATAAGCTTCCTGTGTAAGTGTAATTAATATGTCAAATCGAGTAGCTTCGGGATAGTAAAATTCGGCATTACTGATGATCACATCTGCCCGGCTGGCGCCCCCGCGGGATTCGGGACCGTATGTCTGAGTTTGTGTAACTCTGTGCTTTTCTATAACCGCTGCTCTTGCCAGGATGATTCCTGCAGTAATAAGACCCTGACCTCCGCTGCCACTTAACCTGATCTCTTTTTTAAATATCGCCTTTGCCATTACTCCCCGCCTTTCTCGTCTTGACTTGAAGAGATCTAACAAGTTTATCATATTCCTCTATATATTCAGGACGAATCTTGTTAACAAAGATTCCTCTTTTCTGTTTACCGTTTTTTTGCTCATCAGAAAGTTTTTCAAATGCTTCTATTGGAATAACATTTTCTTTCATACTTTTCATCATAGCAGATGCATCGCCTTTTTTATTTAGGTGTCCGTAAATAACAGGACAAGCACTAATGATCTCTACCAGGGAAAAGCCTTTGTGTTCAAAAGCCTGTTTTATGAAAGATTGAGCTTCAATTGCATGGAAAGCTGTTGTCCGGGCAACAAATGTGGCTCCCGCTCCTATAGCAAGGTCGCAGATATCGAATGTGGGATCGATATTTCCATACGGAGTTGTGGTTGTCCTATCTCCGTATGGTGTTGTGGGAGAATACTGGCCACCGGTCATTCCGTAGATATTATTATTTATAAGGATAACGGTCATGTCAATATTCCTGCGGGCTCCGTGAATAAAATGATTTCCCCCAATAGCTGTTGCATCGCCATCGCCAGTAATAACAATCACTTTCATTGCCGGTTTTACAATTTTAATACCTGTAGCAAAAGCGATAGCCCGTCCGTGTAAAGTGTGAAGTGTATTAAAGTCCACATAAACCGGCATCCTGCTGGAACATCCGATCCCTGAAACCATTGCTATATTATCTTTTTTATAACCCAGTTCTGCGATTGCCCTGATGGTTGCACCTATAACTATTCCATTACTACATCCTGGACACCAGACGTGCGGGAAATTTTTGTCGTGTCTTAGATATTTATGAATTGCTTTTTGAGATATCTTTGGCATTTTACTTTACCTCCCTGATAATCTGAAAAATTTCTTCGGGAGTGATAAGTTCTCCGGAATTTTTGTGTAATTCTACAATATTCTTTGTCTTTCTTATTTCATAATTCCAGATCCCGCCCATTACTCTTTTAAGTTCGTGTGAGAGCTGACCTTCATTTAATTCGGGAACGATTATTGCCTTTTTATCTCCCAGATATTTCTTTACTGCAGCATCCGGGAAAGGCCAGATTGTAAGCGGTCGAAGAAGCCCTACCTTAATTCCGCGTTTACGAGCTTTCATTACTGCTTCTTTTGCTGCACGCGCCGTAATACCAGCAGTAAAAATGGCTATTTTGGCATCTTCCATAAAGAAGCTTTCGATCTGAACGATATCTTCAATATAATATTCTATTTTTTTTCTGAATCTCTCCATCATCCGGGTTATTTATTTTGCTTTATTTGTTGGGAATCCTTTTTCATCATGTGATAAACCTGTAACATGAAAGCGGTAACCTTCTCCAAAGCTTGCCATCGGCATGGGATATTTCGGATTTTCAGGGAAGTGTTTATACCATTCAGGAGGAATTGTCGGTTTAATTCTATTGATTATTTTGACCTTAGACAAGTCGGGAAGATTAACAGTTTCCCTCATATGTGCCAGAACCTCATCTGAAAGGAGAACAACGCAGGTTCTGTATTTTTCGGCAAGGTTAACAGCACGAATAGAAAGTTCATAACTTTCCATAACTGAATTCGGATAAAGCACTATAGCCGGGGCATCACCATGATTTCCCCATCTTGCCTGCATGATATCACTCTGAGAAGGTTTGGTTGGCAGACCTGTACTGGGACCTCCACGCATAACATTTACCACCACACAGGGTGTTTCCGTCATTTTGGCAAATCCGATCCCTTCCAACATAAGGGAGAAACCCGGTCCGCTGGTAGCGGTCATGGTTTTTGCACCTGCCAATGAACCGCCTATTATAGCAGAGATACTGGCAATTTCATCTTCCATTTGAATAAATTTACCCCCGCGCCTTGGCAGTTCATAAGACAATATTTCGGCTATCTCGGTGGAAGGTGTAATGGGATAACCTGCATAAAAATTTACTCCTGCATCCAGAGCTCCGCGAGCAATAGCTTCATTTCCCTGCATCAAAACCGGTTCTCTTTTTTTTATAGTATTGTTTTTTGACATTTTTCCTACCTACCTTTTTGCTCCGGTTATTGCAAAATCAGGACAAAGCCTATCACACATTTCGCAATGAATACATTTCTCCGGATGCGGGACATAGGGTGAACCATCCGGTTTTCTTCCCAAAGCTCCTGTGGGACAGAATGAAACGCATATCCCGCATTTTTTACACCAGTCATAATAAATATAAACAGGGGATTTTTCGTAATCTTCCTCAGATTTAATATCATTAACTGCAACCTCCATTTTAATGGAAGAATCATCAGTAAGAATGATTGTACCTTCTTTGTGTTTCTCCACCTTCTTAGGTTTTTTTGCAGCATTCATATTATCTCCTGTAAAGCACAGCAATAAAATGCCGTATTTTATTTAATCGCTTTTATAATCTTTTTATTGAACTTTGTTTTGGTAAATGAATTTTAATTGATTGAATATCAGGTTGATACATTATAACATTAATTTTTTACAAAGAGTTATGACTCTTTCAATTCAAATAAGCGGTCTCTTAATTCTGCCGCTCTTTCAAAATTCAGTGATCCGGCTGCTTCCATCATTTCTTTTTCCAGCAATTCTATCACCTTTTCTTTGGAATCTAACTCCAAATATTTCATAAACTTAGCTTTATCCGGCAAACCTTCTTTCCTGCCGGCTTTATCGTAACCGTCGGCAACACTTGTCGAGGTCATTATGTCGTCAATATTTTTTTTGATACTTTCGGGTGTTATTTTATTTTCTTTATTATAAAGGAGTTGCTTTGTTCTTCTTCGGTTAGTTTCGCTTATAGTTTCCTGCATAGCAGAAGTAATGTTATCTGCATAAAAAATGACTTTCCCATCGATATGACGGGCAGCTCTTCCGGCAGTTTGAATAAGCGAGCGTGTAGAACGAAGGAACCCGGCTTTATCTGCATCTAATATGGCAACAAGTGAAACCTCCGGCAGGTCGAGTCCTTCCCGCAGAAGATTGATACCCACCAGCACATCGAATTCTCCCAGCCGTAGTTCACGGATTATTTTCGATCGTTCGATCGTATTAATCTCACTGTGCATATATTTAGATTTCACACCTGCTTTTTTCAAATATTCGCTCAGATCTTCCGCCATTCGTTTGGTTAATGTTGTAACCAGGATTTTATCACCTTTTATTGCGCGAACTCTTATCTGTTCCAACAGATCATCCACCTGTGAAGAAACCGGTTTAATTTCAATTTCGGGATCTAAAAGACCGGTAGGACGGATCACCTGCTCGATGAAAACACCTTCCGTTTTGGAAAGTTCATAATCTCCGGGAGTGGCAGAAATATAGATAATCTGATTTATTTTTTTCTCAAATTCATGGAATTTTAACGGTCTATTATCAAAAGCGGATGGAAGGCGGAAACCATAATCCACCAGGTTTTTTTTACGTGTGAAATCTCCACCGTACATAGCATGGACCTGTGGGATTGAAGTATGGGATTCATCTATCACCATCAGGTAATCTTCCGGGAAATAATCTAATAAGCAGAAAGGCGGCTCACCTCTTTTTGCGCCAGTAAGGTGGCGGGAATAGTTTTCGATTCCTGAACAGAATCCCAGTTCACGCAGCATTTCCAGATCAAAATTCGTTCTTTGCTCGATGCGTTGTGCTTCCAGTAATTTCCCTTCTTTTTCATAGTAAGCTATTCTATCTTTCAGTTCTTGTTTTATAGCTTTTATTGCTCTTGCCAGGGAAGCTTTGGTAGTGATAAAATGATTGGCAGGATATACAGGATATTCGTCTACAACTTCCAGTACATGATTATCAAGTGGATTAATTCTTGAGATACGCTCGATCTCATCACCAAAGAATTCTACTCGAATGGAATTCTCCAGATAGGCAGGATAAATATCTACAATATCTCCATTCACTCTGAATGTGCCTCGTTCAAAGGCAATATCATTCCTGCCGTAATGGATATTCACCAGTTTCTTCAGCAGTTTATCCCGCTCGATAACCTCACCGGTTTTAATGCGGATGAGAGCATCGCGATAATCCTGCGGAATGCCAAGACCGTAGATGCAGGAAACGCTGGCTACGATGATCACATCCTTGCGTTCACTCAGGCTCATTGTAGCATGAAGGCGTAGTTTCTCGATCTGGCTATTAATATCAGCATCTTTTTCAATGTAAATATCCCGACCGGGAATATAGGCTTCCGGCTGATAATAATCGTAATAGCTTATAAAGAACTCGACCGCATTTTCCGGGAAGAGCTGTTTGAATTCGCCATAAAGCTGAGCAGCAAGAGTTTTATTATGGGAAAGTACGAGAGTGGGTTTGTTTAGCTTGGCAATCACATTGGCAATGGTAAAGGTTTTTCCTGAGCCGGTTACTCCCAGTAAAGTCTGATATTTATCACCGCTTTGCAAGCCATCTATAAGCTCGGCTATTGCTTGCGGCTGATCACCTTTCGGTTTATAGCTGGATACAATCTTAAACTTATTCATAACCACTAATGAACGCTAATAAGCGCTAACTTTTTTATTTCTAATCTTCGGTTTCCTTTCTTTCTCTTCAATTTTTTATGGCAAGAAATTTTATATATTATTTGACAAACAATTCATTTTTTTTTTTTCTGGAATTGTATTTCTCAGTGATAATTTCAACAGAAATAATGAAAAGTTAAATTTGCATCGAGATGATTAGAATTTTAAAAGGAAGAGAGTGTTTCGATACCGCAAGGCTGGAACCTTTGCAAAATAATCTCCACAGCACTCTTCCCGTAGACATTAAGAAATTTCATCGAAATAATGTCAAAAGTTTTTGTGAAATAATTTAACGCTCTCTTCCTTCAATTTGTTTGGATGGAGGTGGATATGCTGTTCATTATCTGTAAGAATAAGTTTGAGTAGTATTTCCTAATCCAGAAAAAAACAAAAAAACTAAAAAAGGAGAAATGAAAGATGAAAAAAGCAATAATCCTATTGATTATAATAGCATTACCCATTATTTTATTGGGGACAACATATACGGTAATACAAAACGGTACAGGAGATTTTATCACTATCCAAGATGCTATAGATTACGTTGTTGATGATGATAAAATAATAGTCTACGAAGGAACTTATAATGAGCAAATATATTTCCTTGGTAAAAATATCGTAGTTGAGAGTAGATACCCTACAACAGGTAATGAATGGTACATTGATAATACAATAATATCATACCAGAGCAATCCCTACTTAGGCGTTGTGAATTTTTCTGATGGTGAACAAAATGCAGTAATTGATGGTTTCACAATACAAGATGGATTTATTGGTTTACAAGTGAATGCTCAAGGATCTCCTACAATCCAAAATTGTAAGATACAAAATAATGATCATGGAATTTTTGTTAGGGGCTCTTCTGCTTCACCGGATATTTGCAATAATCAAATATTCGAAAACAGTATTAGCGGAATAAGCTGTTATGAATATACTTATCCGAATATAGTTAATAACTTAATAACGATAAATAACTGGGGTGTTTCTGCACAAGGTATAATAGATGGAGGAGAAGAAGGCCTGGCTTATCCGACTATAGTCGGTAATAAATTTGATAATAACTACATTGGTCTTAAACTGCAATTAGCAATTGCCCAAACAACAGGAAATCTTTTTATAAGTCATGATTACGTTATACATACACAAGATTGGATTCTCATATTTATCAGAAATTGCACTATATACGATAACCAGCAATTTTATACTGGTCCGCTTATAAACGTAAATATTACTAATTCGATCATTAGAAATCTAGTTATTCCAGTTCCCCAAGAATTTCAAATTTCTTATTCAAATTTAGAAGGTGTATACACCGGGATAGGTAACATCGATGAAGATCCTCTTTTTGGAAATCCCGGATTAGGTGATTTTACACTCAAATGGAACGAAACAGAAAAATCTCCCTGCATAGACACCGGTAACCCTGATCCCCAATATAATGATCCCGATGACACCAGGGCGGATATGGGTGCTTTATATCATCCTCACGAAGTAAAGACCTACGAGTTTCCTGATTTGAATACCAATAACGGCTGGAAATGGCTGTGTTTTGATATAATGGATATAACACTACCGGGTGAAAATAACACTGTTGATCCTTTGCTTGATCCAATACGCTGGGATTTGATACGAGGGTATGGTCAAAGTGTAGAGTTTTATTATGAATATCCAAATTGGTATGGTGGTGATCACGAAATCACTAGTCCACAAGGGTTTAAATTCCAAACCGAGAATGAATGTGAGTTTGATATTTCCGGTTTCCGTTGTGATCCAGCAACCTTCTTCAATCTTTATGCTAATGCTCCCGATGGCAATTGGATCGGCTACTTTTTGGAAGAAACACAGCTTGTTTACGATGCTTTTGGCGACTATTTGGACAACATATATAAGATTAAGGCTCAAACTTGGGGAATTGAAAAAGTGAATGGTGTCTGGCCGCCGCTTGTGGCTGCCTATACTCTCAGCCCGGGCGATATGGTAGTAGTTTATTGTGAACGTGATATTTCTGAATTCTGCTGGAGTTTTGAGGAAGCACGTGAAGAATATATCGTACCTAAATCACAGGATTTCACATATACGGAAGAGGTGGATTATATTCCAATTTTCATCTCATTAAACCCGGAAGACATGCCCTCGGAAATTGGTGCTTATGTAGAGGGAGAATGCAAAGGAGCTACGGTTGTGCAAGATACAACCACCCAGATATGTGCTTACATCCTGGAAAACCAGGGCGAGACTTTGGAATTTGAATTTTCTTATGGCGGACGAGGAGTAAATACCAGATTCAACGAGTACACTGTGTTTGATCCGGAAACCGGTTATCGGGAAACAACAACCATCAATCTGAGAGAAAAACAAAAATCTTATTACGTTTCTTTCAAGCCATCAGATGAAAATGAAACCGGTAATCTTCCAATCTTACTTTCATCTTCAAACTATCCGAATCCTTTCAATCCTACCACAACAATTGCTTATTCTCTTCCAAATGATGGTATGATCGAACTTAGGGTTTACAACATCAAAGGACAACTTGTAAAAACATTGGTTAGTGGAGAGCAGTTGGCAGGATCATATGAAGTAGTCTGGAATGGCAAAGACAATAACGATAAGAGTGTTTCATCAGGAATATACTTCTACAAATTATCAACAAGAGATGAAACTATAATGAAGAAAATTCTGATGTTGAAGTAGTAAAGCAAACATCTAATGTTGTTTTGCAAATCAAAACGACATATTCTTTTCTGTTTGCGATTTATAAACTCGACTCGGGTTAATGAAACTCGAGTCGGGTCTATACAGTCCCCCTTCGTAAGGGGGAACTAAAGGGGATTCGATGAGGATCAAGTTCTTAATCCTTTGTTTGTTTTGTTTGTTTTGTTCGTTGCTAAATTCTACTACCTGGCACATCAAACAGGACGGAACAGGAGATTTTACAACCATCCAGGAAGGCATCATTGCATCAGTCGATTCTGATACAGTCCTTGTTTATCCCGGAACATATTATGAAAATATTAATTACATCGGTAAGAACATTACTGTTGGCAGTCTGGAACTGACAACGGAAAATGCAGCTTATATTGATTCCACCATCATAGATGGACAGTGTATAACCAGTTGTGTCTCTCTGATAAATGAAGAAACTGATACTTGTTTACGTGGTTTGACTATTACAAATGGACAAGGTGAATTTGATTACCCCAAGATAGGAGGTGGTATAAGTATCTGGGGTGATTCGGATCTACTTATTCAATGTGAAATTATTAATTGTGTGATAACAGGTAATTATGGGAATAATTCTGGTGGAATGCACATTAAAGATGGGATTGTATTATTATCCGGGACTTCGGTTAGAAATAATTACGCTTTAAAAACCGGAGGTGGAATTGGAATAAGTGATTACACTCAAGTTACTTTTGATCCTGTAAACAGGTGCAGTATTTATAATAATTTCGCTGCCACCGGTATAGAAATATGTACTTCAAGTTCTTACATAGAAGAAATTGAAGTTTTTGTAGATACATTTACAGTTGCAGAACCGAATGTTTATTTCGCGCAGATGTATCATTATCAAAATATTAATCCCTATACTTTCGATATATTGAATTATATTCTTGAACCGGTTAATAATGATCTATATGTATCTCCGGATGGAGACAATTCAAATTCGGGAATGTCACTAGAAGAACCGATGAAAACAATTAATTTGGCTGTTAGAAAAATTGCTTCCGATAGTTTGAATCCCAAGACGATTCAT
>JACNIV010000330.1 GCA_014382915.1 Candidatus Cloacimonadota bacterium
TCCGGCAACTTTTATTTTCATTGCGGTAAATTCAAGTTCATTTTTCCCCAGTTTCCACTTAGAGAAAAGCAGCTTCGATGTCAGGTTTATTGGCTTGATTTTTATACCATTCACATTTATATCTTCAGTTTGGAAGAAACCTGTTTCCCGCAGCATTTTCATATAATCGATATGTCCGGGATAACGCATGGTTTTTTCTTTCATATTGGGAATTTTCATAGTTTTCAAAAGAGAGCGAAGGCCATCTGTATTAAATGCTTCCAGTGTTCCGATCTCATCAAAATTGATCAACTCAGGTTCTGAAAGAGCGGGTTTTGTTACTACTTTTCCATTTTCCATAAACCGTGCCGGGCGGATATATTCCTCAATCACATCGATAGGAGAAAATGGAGCTTTATATTGGAAAGGAAGCATTCTCTGAACAGGTAGCCCGCCCACATAACATTTGAATTTTTCTACCTCCATATTGGCATTGTGATAACCCAGAATTACGTTACTCATTCCCGGAGCTACCCCACAATCCACAATAGCAGTTACACCTTTTTCCTTTGCCGGTTCATCTAACAGAAAAGCGTCTTCCGGGAAGAAAGAAATATCAACGATATCCTTACTTGCTTCGATCACTGTCTTCAAAGTTTCAAAGCCCATAAATCCGGGCACAGCGCCAACAACCAGGTCACAATTCTCGATCAGTTTCAAGACATTTTCTTTTATAGATAGATCGGAAATGTGTGTTTTTATTGAATGCTTCTTAGACAGTTCTCTCAAATTATCTTCATTTATATCTGCAACTATAACATCATATTGGCTGGCAAGATCGATGGCAATAGCACTGCCCACCATACCTGTACTCAGAACAACGATTTTCTTCATAATTACTCCAATTAATATAATTTTATTAATTCAGGAAGAGAGGACTGCTCAGAGATCAGTCCCTACAATCATGATCTATCTGCGTTTATCCGTGGTTAATTCTCCTTTATCCAATTCACCAGACCCCTAGCTGCAAAGATCGCCATTAGTTCTTTAGGCAAAGGAGCGAATTTGAATTTATTTCAACAGATTTTCAAATAATGGTTTCAGGGGAGGAATATCGTTTTTAACTGTTTCCCAGATTGTGACTAAGTCTAAATCAAAATATCCGTGGATTATCTTATCTCTCATTCCAGCCATTTCTTTCCAGGGAATATTCTGATTATTATCTTTAATTTCCTGTGATACTTTTTTAGATGCTTCTCCGATTATTTCCAGAGATCTGATAACAGCATTTATTGTTTTCTTATCTTTAGTAAATTCATCAAAGACTAAATCATCAATAAAATTTGAAATATCTATTATTGCTTCCAAAATGTCTTCAAAAAAATCCTGATAAGTTCTTTGGATCATATATAAATCACTTCTTTAAGAATGTGTTCGGCAATTCGTTTTTTTAAAGCATTTTTACTAACGAGGTCTACCTTCTTTCCCAGGATTTTTTCCAGATACTCTTGTAATCTAATGAAATGAAACATTCCGATAGGTTTACTGAATTCGACCAACGCATCAATATCACTATTTTCAGATTGTTCCCCTCTCACATAGGAACCAAAAAGCCCCAAATTGCTAACAAAATATTTTCTATTCAAATCAGCTTTATTATTAGATAATATTAACTTTATTTTTTCAAAATCTTTCATAAAATTCACCTGCAAATGAAAAAAAAAGTTATTACCATTTTGTCAATTTAATCCTACTTGGAGTAATTTTCTCATCTGTTTAATCCGTGAAAATCTGGGGATTATAAATTTTTCGGTGAATCTCGGTGTTCTCGGTGGTTAATTCTCCTTTATCCAGTTTACCAATCCTTTGGCAGCAAAGATCGCCATCAGCTCGATGGGCAGCGGAGAAAATTTGAATTCTTTATCATTTACTTTTATTGTTCCGTTTTCCAAACTCACATCCACTTTGTCTCCAGCTTTGTAATAATCTACAACTCAGTTAACATGATGACAGAGATGATGGGTAAACAAATTATTAATCTTCGAAAACTAAGCCTGAATAATTATATCCAGTAATTTTCTGAAGTTCAATTTTAGCTGAAAGTGGTTGTGCTTTCTCATTTTTGTCGTTCCAGTCTTCTAGAATTGTTTCAATATCCTTGTTCCACTCAATTAAATCTACCTTCAACCAATCAATTATAATTCGTAAAGGATAAACATTAGATATATCAAATTCCTGATCTAAGAAATCTATTAAATCTTGGTCACCAGTACTAATATTAATGTCTTCTAATTCTATGATTTGTGCAACAATCTGCTTATCAACTTTACTTAAAGAAAAGTATGTATTTGTCTTTTGATTTATTTTACTTTCAGATAGTGTATTAATTATTTTGAGATTGTAGTTTATAGTTTCTTTATCAGTTAAATTTGCTGATTTTACTTTAGGTACATATTCCTTTCGCCATGGATATTTGTCTTTAAACTGGGGTGTACTAATAAACTCTGTGCGAACAATATTTATCGTTTTACATTCAAATTTGGGATCTGAAAACATATCAGAAGCAATTCTGATTAACATCAATATACTACAAGTATCACAAATAACGTGCACTAATCCCTCTGTTTTATTAGCATCATCAATTCATCTCTTACCGATTTTGCATCAAGTGGGTTTTTAATATCGAAGAGTTCGCTAATTTTTCTATATCCCAAAACATCAAGTTGATCTAAAATCAAATCTACAAATAAAGGACTAAATTTACGCAAAGTGTCAACGAATATCCTGGGATCGTTACTTTCGAATATTATTTCTCCAATGGAAGGAAATTCTTTTCTAAGGTTTGAATCAGCAGGACTAATTTTTAAATTAAACTCTGGATGTTTTTCTTGCATTCGTTTAACTATACCGAATCCAGCATGTCCAAAACGTGATGAGTATTGCTTAACAATGTTAACTTTTTGTCCATCATTTGGAATGTCTGAAATACTAGCATGAATCAATTCGATGTAACTCTCTGGAAACTGAATATAACTAGCAACATTATCGCAATAGTTTTCTTCGATGTCGTCATATTCCTTAGTATGGTTTCTATTTTCTTTTATTAAATGAATAACTTCATGCAGAATTGGAAAAATTAAATCTAAGATGTTAGTTGTTGAGTTTATAAATATTACACGTTTATTTGATATCTCGCAGTTAAATGCGTATGATTTAATATTTTTGGGAAAGTGTCTGAAAATTGTAAAAACACCTAAATTGTGTAATAGTTCAAAAGTTTGTCGATAATTTATAGGAGTATTATTTTCAAGATGTATTAATTCTCTAAGTTTTGCAGCTAATCCCTTAGCGTTTTCTTCGGATAAGTTTTGATCACGATAAGTTTGTGTCAATTGTGACTTCTTATGATTTCTAAAAATGCTTAAATATTCAGATGCTAATTCATGAGATAGTTTGTTAGTCTCTTCTGTTTGTTTAGCGGTATTTCTCATCCTGTGTTGAGGTATAGAAATCAAATCACTACGATTTACTGAAAATAATTCATTGGGGTCAAGGTTAAAATATCTACATAATGCCAATATATGTATACCTTTGGGGATTTTCCCTTTTGTCCATTCATTAATAGTAGGTCTAGTAACCTCTAATTCATATGCTAGTTTAGTTAATGTAATTTTCCTTTTTTTAATAAGATCTTTAATGATTTTACCTTGCCAAATCATTTATTCCTCCCTGTAAATAATTAACCTATTTACAAAGGACAAAAAATACTTACGAAAAAAAATGTAAAGAAATTTTTACAAAATAGTGTTAATATTGCAAAATATTTCACTTTATGCTTTAATTATGTAAAAAAAATAGGTAGTTCCCATACTGATAAGTACGGGAACCAAAATATGTGGCTTTACGGTTAACTAATTTTCCTTTATCCAGTTCACCAATCCTTTAGCAGCAAAGATCGCCATCAGCTCGACGGGTAGTGGAGCAAACTTGAATTCATTATCATTCACTTTGATAGTGCCGTTTTCCAAACTCACATCTACTTTATCTCCAGCATTGTAATGTTCAACAACTTCGGGCATTACGATGATCGGTAAACCTTGATTTACTGATGAGCGATAGAAAATTCTGTTAACGGATTTCACGATGACAGCTTTCACTCCAGTATGAGCCAGTCCGACAGCAGGATGTTCACGAGAGCTGCCGCAGCCGAAATTCTCACCGGCTATTATTACATCACCTGATTTTACATTTTCTGAAAAACTATCATCAAAGCCTTTGAATAAATGTGGCATAATAGCTTCGGGATCAGAACTGAGAACCTGGTAAGTAAGGTCCCCGGCAAACATCTGATCTGTATTCAGATTATCTACATCGGCATAATTCCAGGTTGCGTTTTCACGACGGTTGTCATCAGCTTTTATTTCTACAGTTGAACTTTGTTCTCTTTTGTATGGAAAGACATCATTCGCTTTGATTCCGCGAGGATCGGTAATTTCACCTTTGATAGCAGAATGTGCCACGCAGGCAGGAGAAGCCAGATATATCTGTGCTTCTTTGTTTCCCATGCGGCCTTTAAAATTACGGTTTGCAGTAGAGATCACGGTGTAACTATCAGCAGGAATTCCCTGTCCTGTACCCAAACACGGTCCGCATGAAACTGCCAGCACACTGGCGCCTGCGTTCATGAGTTTTGTGGTTAAACCTTCTTCGATCATTTGCAGATATATTTCTTTGGAAGCAGGAATTACAAGTAATTGGAACCCATCTGCAACCTTCTTTCCATCAAGGATTTTAGCTGCAATGCGAATGTCTTCCAATCTGCCGTTTGTACAGGTTCCGATGAGTCCCTGATTCAGTTTTGTTCCTTGAACTTCGGAAACTGCTTTCACATTATCCACGTGGTGCGGTGCTGCCACTAGCGGAAAGATCTCATCCAGATTTATCTCGATCTCTTTTTCATAAACTGCATCATCGTCTGCCCAGATTCCTTTCCAAACTTCCGAAGTTTTTGAAACTTCGGAAGTTTCTGTAAGATATTCTTCCAGAACTTCATCCGACGGAAAAACTGCATTTTTGGCTCCCATTTCTGAGGCAAGATTTGTCAGCGTCATTCTTTGGGAAATGGAAAGAGTTTTTACACCATTTCCATGAAATTCGATACTCATATAATTTGCACCTGCAGAACCGATCATTCCGATGATCCAGAACGAAATATCTTTGGCATATACTCCTTCACGTAGTTTTCCATTTAATGTAATTTTCATAGATTCGGGTACTCGGAACCAGGTTTCTCCCCGTTTCCAAATCCCTGCCGATTCTGTTCTGTCGATTCCGGCAGCCAGCGCATTAAAAGCTCCCGCTGTGCAGGTGTGACTGTCACTTCCCACGATTATCATTCCCGGTTTAGCGTGATAGCTCATCACCTGATGACAGATACCATCGCCCACATCGTGGAATTTTTTAATTCCCTGTTCTTTCACAAAATTACGAATTTCTTGGTATTGGTTTGCCAGTTTAGCATTTGTCGGTGGAGCGTTGTGGTCTAAAACAACCAGAAGTTGATTTGCATCAATAACTTTTACTCCTCCCATTTTATTGAATGTGTTTTTTATACTTGCAGTGTTATCGTGGGTAAGAACAATATTCGGTTTGCGAAAAACTATCGCACCTTTAGGTGCATTTAATATTTTTTCTACGAATGTTTTTCCTTTCATTTGGAACCTCTTCTATAAATATTAGTTGACATTTTTTTAAGATTCTTATCCTTGGAATCAATCCAGTTTTCTGGAGGTGGATGGCGAATGCCATTGCCCCGCTATGCGGGGTTTTTTTATGGCAATTTTTTCAATCCATATCCTATAAGAGTATTAAATCGTTTGTAGTACTTTGTTTGTATCACACTGATAATTTTATCGCCAAATATTTCTTTCTCTTTTTTTATAAGATTATAAATAAGAAGAATATTTCTTCGTGATGGATGTGCTAATAAATCAGCTAATTGAAGTCCATTTATATTAGCAATTTTAGGTTTCACTATTAATTCTTTTGATGTTAGAAAACTTTTAAATTTTAATGATTCAATGTATTCTGAGCCATCATTATACAAATTTCTAAATGATTTTTTTAATCTCATGTCTTCTTTCCCACCTCTCGACTCAACCATTACGTCCCCAACAGCTTTTTTTTCTTCTAAAAAAAACAGATATCTTTCTAACAAAACAGCGAGACAATAATGATAAGGATCGTATCTCCAAACTTTATATATTTCTTTATGTTCTTTTTTATCAATTAGGACTGTAATGATTTTGTACTCCCAATTTGATAATTTTTTTAAAATTGTTTTATTGAATAATGTTAAAGTCTTTGGATTTCGTAGTTTTTCGAATGGATATTTTCGATTTAAAATCTCTTTGCGATGAAATATAATTGGATTATCAGGATGTTGATTAAGAATATCATTTTTAATGGACTCCATTTCAGGATGCAAAACTTTTCTAACATAATCAAGAGCTACAATGATTCCAGTTAATGTTAGAAAACGATGATTAGGATTATCTGAACTATTTAAATCAGGATTTCCGGTTTCATCTATATAAATTCTAAATTTTTCCATTAAGTTACTACTTTCAAATTACTTCAAAAGTCCACCCTTCATATAAATTTCTAGCTGAACATTCGAGAATTTATCTGTCTCAACTGATTTATTGTTCTCTAAATTAGTTAAAATCCCCTTCTTAAAACCCACTCGGATTTTATCCCTTTGTTTCAAACCAAGTCTGGAAATATCTTTATAAGTAAGGATCGGGAAAGCTGCGTTGATAGCATTTCGTTCGTAAATCGCTCCAAAGGATTCTGCCAGAATTGTCTGCACTCCCAAAGATTTGAAACAATCAACAGCTTGCTGACGTGAACTTCCTGCACCAAAATTCTTTGCTGTTATAATGATGTCTCCCGCTTCAGCTTTTTTTGCAAAATCCTGCCAGCCTTCCAGGTTATCGAAAGTGTATTGTCCCATCTCGTTAATATCTGTAATCGTGAGATAGCGATTGTGGAAGATCATATCGGTATCGATATCGTCTTTGTCTATCAGCCATACTTTCCCTTCGATTACGATTGGTTTTTCCACAATAATTTCCTTTTGGGAAACTACCGGTTTTTCAAATTCTCTGGTAACTTTAAATTCCGCAGGTTTTTCAGGGATCCTGTCGGGGGTGGTAATATAACCCGCAACAGCAGAAGCGGCTACTTCTGTCGGGGAACCCAGGTATACTTTTCCCTTTCCCTGTTTTCCTGCAAAGTTTCGATTTCCTGTGCTTATCGTAATTTCCCCGGGACCATTCTGTCCGATCTGTCCCGCAGCGCAACCGGCACAACCTGCATTTCCGACCAAAGCTCCTGATTTTTTGAAAATCTCGATCAATCCTTCTTCCAGACATTGATTCCAGATTTCATCCGTTGCCGGAACAATCTTCAATACAACTCCAGGAGCAACTTTTCTGTCTTTCAGGATTTTTGCTGCTTCCCGCATATCCTCGATCCTGCCGTTTGTACAGCTTCCGATGAAAGCAGAGTCGATCTTTATTTTTAGAACTTCGTTAATATCAACGGAGTCATCGGGATGTCCGGGACGAGAAACCATTGGTATAAATTTACTGAAATCGAGTTCGAATTCTTTGTGATAAACTGCATCTTTATCGGCTTCGATCTTTTCGATTTTCTTTCCAGAACGCTCTTCGCAATAAGAAATAATTTTATCAGAAGGTGGGATCAAAATGATTATCGCTCCCATTTCCGTCGCCATCGACGAAACCGTGATCCTTTCATCGAGTGTCAGTTTTTCAACATCTTCACCATAGAGTTCTACAGAACAACCCAGCAGCTTATTTGCTCCGAATTCATAAAGAAGATTTAAAACAATATCTTTTGCATATATGTTTTCGGGACGTTTCCCTTTTAAAGAAAGTTTAACGGATTTGGGAACCTTGAACCAGCTTTTCCCGCTTGCCCAGGCTGCTGCAATATCCTGGTCTCCCATTCCCTGTCCAAAAGCTCCGATCGCTCCCAGAATATTGGCGTGGGAATCCGTGGAAATAACTGTACTTCCCGGCAGTGCCAGCCCTTTATCAATGACGAGATGCGTTCCGATTCCGGAATTCACATCATAAATTTTAATTCCTTTCTCCCGGGCAAACATCCTGCAATATTGCTGATTAGCGGCATATTTTTGATCTGAACCGGTTGGGTTACAGTCAAATGTGAAAAATGTTTTAGAAATATCGTCCACTTCCAGTCCGTTATTCACCAGATTTTTCACAACATTTGCACCGCCGAAATCTCTAGCGACTCGTACATCGATCCCTATATCTATTATCTCACCCGGTTTTACTACTTTTTTATCAGAATGATTTGCCAGGATTTTTTCTATTAATGTTAATCCCATATTTTTTTCTCCTTATAATCAATTCGTCTTTCTGAGGAATCTAATAGCTTTACCTACGAAGAATCTCATGAAATTTCTATTAGCTTTACTTCTGATAATTATTGAGATTTTTTCAAAGAACAACGTGCAAGATGCGTCAGAAAGACATTTTTTCAAGCATCGCGAAGGTCTACGACCATTCGCAAGGTTTTACACTTTCAATCTTTCTTTAAACGGCAGGAAGGTCATAAAATCAGCATGATGAACGAGATATGCTTCGGTGGTTCTTTTAACCATATCACCTTCACCAGCGTGAGTGGCAATGATATGACAAACTTCAGCAGGAACGCCGCATTCTTCCGCAATGGAAACCCCGCTGAATGGATGGCGCAAATATTTTCCATAAGTTCCCTGCACCGCTTTTCCGTTTTCATCCAGAACATATTCCATAAGTTTTCCAACATCTGCCAGGATCGCTCCAGCGATAAGAACATCCATATCCACGGGAAGTTCTCCGTGATAGAATTCATTAACTTTTTCTCCAGCAGCTTTGGCAATGTGCACCACGCTGCGTTTGTGATCCATGAACGTTACTTTCAGGTCTGGTCCACAAAGTAAAGTGAAAGGAATTTTTTGCAAATCTTCTCCGGTAAGAACACTTCTCTCTAAAGCAAGCTCCCAGGTTTTTGCTACTTTCTCTCTCAGATCGTCGTCTTTGATCCAAGCCAATTCAGGCCATAATTTGTTTATGTTCATTATCTCTCCTAAATTAGTTCCCAAGCTAGGGCTTGGGAACAAGGATTTATAGTGTTACTAAACTTCTGGTTACAAAGCCCCAGCTTTGTAACCCAAATAATTTCTTACAACTCCGCAATTATCGCGTCCGTCATTTCAGTGGTAGAAGCTGCACCTTGCTCCAGAACTTCCTGACTTCCTCGTAATTTCAGCATATCATAAGCTCGCATTTTTCCTTCTTCTACAACTTTTGCTATTGAATTCCTGATCTGTTTCGCTTTCTCGATTTCTCCAATATGATCGAGCATCATACAAGCAGAAAGTATCATCGCGATCGGATTCACGATGGATGGATCGAGTGTTTCATATTTTGGAGCGGAACCGTGGGTCGGTTCAAAGATAGCAACATTCTCACCGATATTTGCACTGCAAGCAAAACCAAGACCACCAACCAGTCCGGCAAATCCGTCGGAAACAATATCTCCGAACATATTACCAGCGATGATTATCCCGTAGGTTTCAGGATTTTTTGTGAGCCACATCATTTGAGCATCGATATTCGTGTAATCGAACCAGATGCCTTCATATTCTTTTTCCATTTCCCGACAAATTGCCAGTAACATACCGCTAGTTTCGCGGATTACGTTCGGTTTTTCACAAAGAGTAACTCGTTTATATCCGAATTTTTTAGCATATTCAAAAGCAGCCCGACAGATTCGTTCAGAATATTTTTTGGTAAAGATCCTGGTGGAAACTGCAATTTCTTCTTTGGGAGACCAGCCAAAATTCTTCACAAATTTCGGATGAGTCATCAATGCATCATAAACCTGATCGGGCGGATCTGTCCATTCCACGCCGCCATAAAGACCTTCCGTGTTTTGGCGGAAAACCACCACATCCACTTCCGGCTCTTCGATAGTATCACCTGCTCCTCTTCTGATGAAATTAAGCGGATTTCCTTTGAAAGTTTTGCACGGACGCTGACAGATATCCAATTTAAAATGTTGCCGTAGTCCGACTATCGGGCTGTAATAAACATATCCTTTCCCTTCCAGCTTGGGGTCGAGTTCTTTGGCAGCTTCGCTTTTTGGTTTGGAAGTTATCGCTCCAAAAAGTGAAATTTTATGCTCTTCTAATAAATCCAAAGTTCTCTGTGGAAGTGGATTTCCTTCTTTGCACCAGAATTCCCAGCCGATGTCGGCGTGTACATATTCTGCTTCGAATATAACTGCATCCAATACCCGGAGCGCTTCTTTTAAAACGATTTTTCCAATACCATCACCCGGCATTGCTACGATGGTTCTTTTGCTCATCTAATTTCTCCTATTTTTTTTATTCGGTTTTATTTTAATAATATCATCTTTCTTGATGCAACATTTTTACTATTAATTCTTAGTTTATAAAAGTAGATTCCGCTTGAAACGGGCTGGTTGTTGGAGTTTGTTCCATTCCAAGTAATTGAAGATTGTCTACCCCCTCGTCCTTCGATAAACTCAGGATGACACAAGCTCGGGGAAAGGACTTTGATTTTTTGACCCTTCAGATTGTAGATAGTTAATTCCGTGTTCTCAGCGTCCTCTGCGGTGGAAAATGAAATCGTTGTTTCCGGATTGAAGGGATTGGGGTAATTGGTTAATTGGTAATTCGTAGTTGGTAACTGGTGATCTTCTGAATTGCTAATGCCATTATTAAAATATACCAGCATCGAATCAACAGTTACATTCAAAGAAGCATCTCTGGCAGTAACTTTAAAATAATAATAGCCATCCGGGAATTGAGTCGAATCAAATATCTCCTCCGCATCTTCTTCTGTGATCAATGAATCGCCGTTAGAATTAGTAATAATGTGATAATATTCCCGGTCTTCATAATTCCCAATAGAATAACAGGTTGCATCGCGAGAATAGATAGTGTTAAGGACGATATTAGTCCAATAATTGGAAAAATATGTATCGATGGGCATATCAAAAGCAAATGAGAATTGTTCATATACTGTGGAATCGGGAACACCTGCTGGATGAAGTGAGAAACTGATATCCCAGATGTCTATGCGCCAATCTGAATTTTCAATATCATGGCATTTGGCTATTATATCAAATTCACCGGAAAGATCAGTCGGATCGAGGTAAGTTCCGCCATCAGTTCTGAAAGCAAAAAGATATTCATTGATAGCATTTTCAAACGTTGGAGGGATCGTGTCCTGGATATTTGTTACATCAACATGAGGGTTATCGATAGTCCACCAATTCCCATACCATTGAGTTCCTTCATCTTGCAGTCTGGCAAAATGGGTATGAGTAAAATCATACCAGCCCCACGGATATAGTGTTCCCAGCAAATCACCTGCCGAAACGCTATCTCCAACTGTATGAACAATCGAATCTTCGTGCAGATGAGCATAA
>JACNIV010000331.1 GCA_014382915.1 Candidatus Cloacimonadota bacterium
TTTTTTTTTTGATTGTAGAATTCTTTTAAAGTGGATGTATTGGATGATAGCTGGGGCTTAGAAATATGATTATCGCCAAAGTAGGCTTTGGGTGAAATATGCGTTCCCAAACAGGGGTTTGGGAACGAGAGAATAGCGGGAGAAAATATGCAAAAAAAAGGAATATTCTGTTTGGAAGGTTTATGGTACGATGATCTGCGAAAGCGTTCCACAGTAAAACCGATCCTGGAACTTTTAGAATTAAATTCCAATATTTCATTCCTGCACTCAGACTGCGCTACCGAAGTAGAATTCAATTTCTATATTAACAAATGGAAAACAGCAAAATATAATCACTACCCGATTTTGTATCTGGCATTTCATGGAAAAGAAAACGGACTACTAATTGAGAAAGACGTCTTTACGCTTGAGCAAATAGGTGATCTGCTGGCAGGGAAGTGTAAGAACCGGGTAATTTTATTTGCTTCCTGCACTACAGTAAAAACCGATCTGCGTAACCTGAAAAAATTTCTGAGAAAAACAAATGCTCTGGCAATCTGTGGATACAGGCGTATTGTGCCCTGGATATCTTCTACCTCTTTTGAACTGATGCTATTAGCAGCTATGCAGGACAATGTTTTTGATGGACGTGGGATTGAAGCGATTTACCGTAAAATATCAAAAGTTGCGAAAATGTTCAAAGAACTTGATTTCCTGATGGTAACAAAAAGAGAAATTGCTGCAAATAATAGCTGAAAAATTGCATTAACTATTAACTGAGAGTATAGTTATTTTATCAGATAATCAATATCGTTTTCAACTTCTTTGTATGTTTTTTCCAGGATCTTTTGAAGTGCTTTTTTCTGGATCTGCCGAACCCGCTCGCGAGATAAACCCAGCTCTTCACCTATTTGAGCAAAATTTTTACTTTTATCGCCTTCCAAACCGAAATACTGTTTCACGATATATGCTTCCCGAGGGGGCAGCTTTTTAATAGATTCTTCGATACTGTCTTTAACTTTATCTCGGTAATAAAGAGTTTTGGGATCGAGAATTTCTGAATCTTCCAGGAAGTCATGCAATGAAACTTTTTCATGTTTACTTGTAAAACTGGAATCATCCAGGGAAAGAGTATTAATTCTTTGTTTGCTGATTTTATCGATAGCTTTTTCATCCAGAAGGGTCATTTCGGAAATTTCTTCGATGGAAGCCTGATGTCCGGTTTCGCTAAAGACTTTATCCCGGGCAAGTTTGATTTTGTTGGCTATATTGGCTTTTCCCAGAGGCATACGAATGACAGTTGTTTTCTCCGCCAAGGCAAATAGTATTTTTTGTTTGATCCACCATACAGCATAAGAAATTAATTTATTGTGTCTTTCAGGATCAAATTTTTCGATAGCTTTTATTAATCCCATGTTGCCTTCGCTGATCAGTTCGGAAAGAGTTAATCCTCTATTTTGGTAGCGGGCAGCTATTTTTACTACAAATTTCAGATTGGCAGTAACGAGTTTATCAAGCGCTTTTTTATCACCCTGTTTAGCTTTGATGGCAAGCTCGATCTCCTTCTCTCTGGAAAGAGGTTTGATCCTGGCGATCTCACTCAAGTAGCTTTGCAGGGCTCTATCATTAAAAACGTTCTCTGTCATATCTCCTCGGATTAATCATACTTGAAAATCGCTTTTATGATCATAAATAAAATCAAGAAGTTCATCATCGGTCATTTTCAATTTTTTTGCCAGTGAAAAAACCATCTTCACACCGGAAAGATTCATTCCAATTTCCTGGGTAAAGGTAATAATGATAGTGATTTTTGTCACATCATTCTTTGAGAAAAGACGGGTGTTATGGTCGGAACGGAGAGGTTTTATCAGGTTTTTTCTTTCATACATCCTGATAGTCTGGTCGTGGATTCCCAGTTTTTTTGCAACTTCACCAATTAGAAAAAAACCTTCTTTCTGTGGCATAATTTCCTCTTTTATAAAGCCGGTAAAACGTTTCTGGGGTTCAATGCCTTACCCTTTACTCTGTATTCGAAATGAAGATGAGGACCGGAAGTGCTTCCGGTTTTCCCTACAGTACCGATGGGCTGTCCCTTTTTTACTGTCTCCCCCAGGCGGACAAGATTAGATTCGTTGTGAGCATAAACCGTCATCACATAGTTGTCATGCTCCAGGATAATAACATTTCCGTATCCTCTCTGGGTTCCCACATAGGCTACTTTCCCGTCCAGAGCTGCATAGATCGGTTCTCCCACAGATGCTGAAATATCTATCCCTTTGTGAGGCCTGCCATTTCTGTTTCCGAATTCCGATGTCACAACTCCGTTTACCGGCAGGAAAAGATCGATCTTTTTTTGAACGGATGTTTGATAATCTTTATCTGGAATTTCTTCTTTTACAGAATATGTTTCTTCTACTGGTTTTTGGATGGATGCAACTTCGGTTTTACCTGCCACAAGCCAGATCTTCATTCCCGGCTTTAAATCGTATGAAGTTATACTATTATAATCGAGCAGGTCCAGAATACCGACATCATACATTTTTGCAATGCGGTGAAGCGACTCTTTCTGCTTAACCAGATGATAGCCTCTTTTGGGAATGGAACGCACTGTAACGAATTCGCTTTTCCCATTTGGTTTTGGGGTAAGATAGATCTTCTGTCCGATAAATATCCGGTCTGAAGTAAGATTATTGAAAAGCTTAAGTTTATCCGTGGAAATGATGTATTTATCGCTTATGGCTGAGAGTGTCTCTCCTCTTTTTACAATATGATATTCCTCTGAAGGAGTAACATAAATTGGATTACTGGACATGGAAAAGATATTACCAGCAACAACAAACAATATTAAAAAAACCGTTGTTTTGTATGAGGAGAATATTAACTTTTTTATCATAATCTCAAACCGAAAAATAACGGATTTCAGTATCCAATACTAAAATTTGAATACCCTTTGGCTGAAGATAATTCAGACACTTCGACATTCTTTACTCTGGACATAGAAGGACCTTTCCATAATTCTTGGATAAATAGTTCCAGGTCTGCTTTATTTCCAATTGCAGTAATTTCCACTTTTCCATTCATAGAGTTTTGCACTCTGCCACGAATATTGAAAACATGGGCTTGGCGAACGGCATAAAACCTGTAACCAACTCCCTGTACTCTCCCAGTGACAACGATTTTTAATTTCTGCATAAACGAACTCATTTTTTTATTTTGCATTCTTAAAATATGAGTGAGTTAATGTCAAATAAATTATAAGAAATTTACTCATCTCAGATTAAATCCGCTTGACATTGAAGCACATCTTTTAAATTTTCCTGCTAGGGGAAAAATATGCAGGAAAGAATTTTTAAAACTTTTCTTGAAGAAAAGAGTAAAAATATTGATGTATTAATGGATTCGTTTCACACTTATTTTGACCTGATTTCCGAAGCTAATAAAAACGTAAATCTTATTTCCCGTAAAACTCCGGTTCAGGATTATTGGACTGTTCATTTTCTGGATTCGATTATCCCAGCCGAGTTATTTGATTTTACTGGGAAAAAGATACTTGATTTTGGAACAGGTGGAGGTTTGCCGGGCATACCATTGAAACTACTATTTCCAACTTCTGAAATGTACCTGCTCGATTCGACCCAGAAAAAAATAAGGGCTGTAAAAAATATTGTCAAAAAACTTGACTTAAAAGAGTGTTTCACGATTGTTTCACGGTTGGAAGATCTTGATGAAAAGTGGGAAAATTATTTTGATTTCATAGTGTGCCGGTCAGTAAGGATTCTGCCGAAGTATAAAAAAGCAATGTTCAGGATGCTACAAAACAACGGCAGGATAATTCTTTATAAAAGCAGAAAGCTGGATGATGTGCTACAATTTAGGAATTATAAAATTCATGATGTCAGCCAGCCAGTTCTTGGTAAAAGAAAAATCATAGAAATAATGAAGGAAGGGGAAAAAACAGATAAAGAAAGCTGGTAGCTGTTTTAATATAATTGAAAATTATGAGAAAAATAATAACGATTGTAAATCAGAAAGGCGGGGTTGGCAAAACCACCACCGCCGTCAACCTGGCATCTGCTCTGGCTATTTATGAAAAAAAAACCCTCCTGTTGGATTTTGATCCTCAGGGAAATTCTTCAAGTGGCATCGGTTCGGAAAAGAAAAGTCCAAATATATATGAAGCTCTTATTGGCAAGGTTGAATTGGGTGATGTAATTAAAGAATCTCCTATTTTGGAAAAGCTGTTTATCGTTCCTGCTAATATAGACCTGAGCGGTGCAGAGATTGAACTGGTGAAGGAATATTCCAGGGAATATAAATTGAAGACAATTTTGAAAGCTCTCCATGACGGGTATGAGTATATTATAATAGATTGTCCACCTTCGCTGGGACTTTTAACTGTAAATGCACTTACTGCCTGCACGGATGTTATTATTCCTATTCAATGTGAATATTATGCCCTGGAAGGCGTAAGCCAGCTTCTCACTACTATCCGGCTCATCAAGAAAGGCTTGAATCCCGATCTGAACATCATGGGAATCCTTCTTACGATGTATGATAGAAGACTGAATCTATCACAGCAGGTAGCCAAAGAAGTACGCAGATATTTTCAGGAACAGGTGTTCGATTCTATTATTCATAGAAGCGTTAAGCTAAGTGAAGCGCCCAGTTTTGGAAAATCGATTTTTCATTATGATATTAAATCACCCGGCTCTAAAAGCTATTTAGAATTAGCAAAGGAAGTGATATCACGATGACAAGATTAGGAAAAGGATTAGAAGCATTAATTAGTTCGGGACCGGAATCAGTAGATAAAACTACAGGTATAACCACTTTAAAGATAGATCATATCAAGCCAAACAGATTTCAACCCCGTAAAAAGTTTAAACAGGAAAAACTGCAAGAACTGGCAAACTCATTGAAAGAAAACGGCATTATACAACCTATTATCGTAACTAAAAGAGATGAATCACAATATGAACTGGTAGCCGGTCAACGCAGACTGGAAGCCGCTAAATTAGCCGGCTTTGACGAAATACCGGTAATAATTCGAAGTGTTTCTTTAAAAGAACAACTGCAATTTGCCATCATAGAAAATGTACAGAGAGAAGATCTGACAGCCATTGAAGAAGCACAGGCTTATCAACAATTGAATGAGGAATTCAATCTGACCCACGCCCAGATTTCCGAGATAGTAGGTAAAGATAGAGCAACTATCACCAACCTGATAAGATTGCTCAAATTAAACGATAATATTCAAAAAATGATCCTGGATGAAAAGCTTTCTCCCGGGCATGCTAGAGCTATTTTGCAGGTAGAAGATCAATTCCACGAAGATTTTGCTAACCTGATCATACGAAACGGTCTTTCTGTCCGCAAAACGGAAATGGAAGCAAAACGTATAAAAGAATCCGGTTTGTTTGTAAAACCTAAAGCAGAAATACACATAATTCCCGAATTAGCCGAACATGAAAAAATACTGAAAAATCGTTATAAAACAAAAGTGAAGATCACTGATAAAAATAATAAAGGCAGAATTACATTTTATTATACGGACAAAGTTGAACTGGATAAACTCCTAAATAAGTTGGAAAATGAATAAAATTCTACTTGCAGTAATTCTGATTTTGTTAATAATTGTGGTGATTGTTCTACCAAAGTATTTCAAAATTCAAAACAAAGTAGAAAAACAACAGCAGGAACTTGATATTGCCACCAGGTACATTCAGCAATTGAATCAGAAATTGAAATCCATTCCCCAGGAAAAGCTAAAACAAACAAGTGATCCGGATAAGATACGTGACCTGCTGAACGGTTACTTGAAAGAGAAAAGAATTGAAGACAAAATACCTGCAATCGATAAAATATCACAGCAGAAAAATGAAAAAAGATTCATTCCCGATCTTATTCCTGTGCAGAGAAATTTTGCGCTCAGTCAGAAATTCTCTGAGAAGCACAAAGCTGTAGATTTTGCTGCTCCTACCGGCACGGAAGTAGTTGCCTCTGCCGCTGGTGAGATCCTTAGTGTTTATTATGATAAATATCTGGGAAATGTAATGATCATTGATCATCTTAATGAGTATGCTACACTATATGCACATCTTGCCACATCTATCTATGAAGCAAAAACCTTTGTTGAAAAAGGGGAAACTATTGCTTTGGTAGGAAATACGGGAAACAGCACTGCTCCACACCTGCATTTTGAAATCCTGGTTAATGGAGAAAATATCGATCCGGAAAAAATTCTTAATATAAAGTGAGGAAAATATGAACAGAAACAGAAAAGTAGAACTCTCTACCATTGTTGGTAAGGGAAGTAAAGTAAAAGGTACTTTATTTGTTGAAGGTGGTGTTCGCATTGATGGAAAAGTAGAAGGTGTCATAGAATCGCACGGTTTTGTAACTATTGGTCTATCCGGGGTTGCCAATGCAAACATTAAAGCGGATGAGTGTCTGGTTTCCGGTAAAGTAGTGGGAAATATAGTCTGTGAGGATGCACTGGAGTTGGATAAAACCGCTGATCTTACTGGAGATATTATTGCCAAAGTCCTGAAGATTCATACAGGAGCTGTATTCAATGGCAATAGTTCTATGAAATCAGAGATCAAATCATCTTCTTTAAGAAAAATAATCCCGGTAAAGAATGTGGAAGAAACAAAAGATACTGAATAAAGAACTGTTGAAGTACTTTGGCCTGATAACACAATTAGGACTTTCTGTTATAACATCTATCCTGATCTTTACTTTTGGCTTCATATACCTGGATAGAAAGCTTCATACTGAAAGCAAACTGATAATAATTGGTGTGATATTGGGAGTTATTGCAGGCATAGTGGCAGCATATAGATTGATTCGAAGATTTTATGAAAAATAAAAACTACTAACTAATTGTGGAAAATAGAAAATACGTTAAACGAATTCTGGTCATTATTCTCTTGACAAACATACTTGCAGCTTTGAGTTTGCCGTTGTTTTTCAGGGAAGCCCTGGGTTGGATTTTGGGTTCTACAGTCAGTGCAATAAATTTTTTCTGGCTGGCTCATAATGTGAAAATGAGCTTAGATTTGCAACCAACGAAATCCAAACTGAACGCTGTGAAGGGAACTTACTTGCGATTATTGTTCCTTTTGATTTATTCGGTTCTGATCTTAAATTTTGTTAAACCGAATATTATAAGTTTCGGATTAGGGCTGTTGGCAGCTCAGATGGTGATATACCTGAATGAATTTGTAAAAAACTTGAAAAGAAGCAGGCTTTTCAGAGGGTAGAATGACGAAGAAAAAAAGCCCGATGCTAAGAATAATTTTGATATTTTTCGTTATCGAAATTATACTGGTTTTCTTGTCCGGGAATTTCAGTAAGCAACTGGAAATAGGATTTGAACACGGAAAATTCCGCATCAGGCATGTAGAAACAGAGTATAACCTGCAGGAAAAAATAACCGAAGAATTCCAGATAGATGAGTATTATAAACAACATGGTGAAACACCCGAAATTTATGGAAGTGAAAAAATCTATAATACTTTCAAAAACATATTTGGTGTGGAAGGTGCTGTTGGAACATTCCAACTGCTGCGTATGCTGCTGATCGTAGATATTGTGCTTCTTCTCACAGCTCTTTTTATCAGGAAAAACCTGGCTCGCCGCCCTGCAAAATCGCAAATCATTTTTGAATTAATATATACTTCTCTGGAAGAATTTGTTTCCGAAACCCTGGGAGAGGATAAGGCTTATTATACGCCTTATATAGTTACGCTCTTCCTGTTCATCTGGGTTTGTAATATGGTTGGCATGATCCCGATTCCCGGATTTATGGAGCCAACCAGAAATTTGAATGTCCCGCTTAGCTTGGGATTTATGGTCGTAGTGGTGGTTCATTTTTCTGCTATTAAATTTAAAGGTGCCTGGAATCACCTGCAAAATTATATTAATCCGGTAAAAAATCCCTTATTCCTTTTGGATATTGTGGGAGAAGTATCTAAAGTTGTTTCGATCTCTTTCCGTCTTTTTGGAAATATTCTGGGTGGAGCGATCATTATCCTGGTTGTATCTTCCCTGGTGAGTTTCGTTGTCTTCCCGATAGGTTTGACTTTATTCTTTGGAATATTTGTAGGAACGATACAGGCATTTGTTTTTACAATGCTGGCATTAACATATATCAGTGTGGAAATAACGGAGTAAGAAATGGCACTTTCGGTTGAGCATATTCAAATTGCAGCGTACCTGGGAGCAGGAATCTGCGTCGGAATTGGTGCTGTTACCACAGGAATTGGATCCGGTATAATTGCCGGAGAAGGTGCTTATGGAATCGTTAAGCAGCCCAAAGCAAATGAGCAAATATTCAGGACAATGCTGATAGGTCAGGCAGCTGCTCAAACTGCCGGTATTTTTGCTCTTGTAATTTCGATGCTGCTTATTTACGGCAGAGCAGATGCTCCTGAAGGCGGGTGGTTCAAAGCTGCAGCATATTTAGCTGCGGGCCTTGCTATGGGACTGGGTTCTGTAGGTCCATCTCTGGGAGCAGGATATGCAGGCGGGCAAGCTTGTAAATCTGTAGCAAGAATGCCTAAACACGGTAATGCGATCATGGGGAATATGCTTATCGGTCAGGCTCTGTCGCAAACTTCTGCCATTTTTGCACTTGTTGTTGCTTTCCTGCTTATATATTCTGTACCCAATCAAGCAGCAGACATATCAATGGGCAGGATCATTGTTAAATCGGTTGCCTTGATCGCAGCAGGACTCTCAATTGGATTTGGTACATTAGGCCCAGGAACAGGTATTGGTTATGTGGCAGGAAAAGCCAGTGATATGATGGGAAGATTTCCTAATGAAAAGCCCAAGATAATGAGAACAATGTTTTTGGGTGCGGCTGTTTCGGAATCGACAGCGATCTACTCACTGGTCGTGGCATTTTTATTAATTTTCGCATTATAATTTATGTAATAAATTGGAGGAATCATGAATTTAACTTTAGCACAAGGAATCGTAAAAGCTTCTGCACTTCTGGGTGCCGGTCTATGTATGGGAATGGGGGCTTTGGGACCTGGAGTCGGCGAAGGTTTCGTAGCAGGAAAAGCCTGTGAAGGTATTGCTCGCTCTCCCGAAAATGCAAGCCTTATCACCAGGACGATGCTAGTAGGTCAGGCTGTATCTGAATCTACAGGTATTTATTCTCTGGTTATTGCTCTTCTGTTAATATTTTCTACGTAAAAGAAGGCAAAACAGGAAGGGAATAAAAACTCACTTCCAAGCGAACACTAAACTGGAGATTTTATGATAAGTATAAATTATGCTTTCATTCTGGTAATATTGAATTTTATTCTATTGCTAATTGTCTTGAATAAAATTCTTTATAAACCAATTAAGAAATTTTTGATAGAGCGTCAGAAAAAGATAGCTTCCGACATGGATAATGCAGAAGCTTCCAAACTGGAAGCTGAAAAACTAGTTCAGAAAAAGGAAGACGAACTGAAAGCATCGGCAGAAGATGTTAGAAAAATGAAAAAAGCTGCCAATCGAGATGCTGCAAATCAGGCAGCAGATATTGTGAAAAATGCCAAAGATCAGGAAAAGAAAATTCTGAAGGATACAGAAGAACAACTGGTTCACGAAAAGAAAAAGGCGATGAAAGAGATCGAAAGTGACCTTACAGAAATGGTCACGAATCTTTCTGCGAAGTTCCTTTCTGAAAAAGTGAATGATAAAAATGACAGGAACTTAATAAAGAAAATGCTTACAGAAAGAGAGAATAAGTGAGAAACAAACTTATTGCTCAACGCTATTCTAAAGCAATTATTTTGAACATGGAGAAGAGACTACTGGATTCCCTTCTTGAAGATACTAATTCCTTAAAAACGATTTTTTCTCAAGATCCTTCTTTGATAAAATCTTTTGATTCATTTTTATATCCTCTTAAGAAACGTATAGATTTAGCACTGGATGTGGCTGATAAACTTAATAATAAAAATATCTGGAAAAATCTTTTTCGAATATTGATAAAAAAACATAGATTCACGATCATCCCGGATATCCTCATTGAATTAGAAGAAAAAATTCTCGATAGTAGAAATCAGATCAAAGTTTCACTGAAGATCGCACGTGAACAAACCGATAAAATCCTGAACGATATAGCAGAAGTGATAAAAGATATTTTAAAAAAGGATGTAATTTTGGATGTTAAAATAGATTCTTCAATAATCGGGGGATTTATTGCTCAAACAAATTCCATATTAATCGACGGATCTATCAAAAACAGTTTAGATAGATTAGTAAAAATTAAAAATAAATGAGGACAGTATGAAAATACAACCAGATGAAATAAGTGCAATACTAAAAGATAAAATCAATGATTTTAAATTTGAGATTGATATTGCTGAAACCGGAAAAGTAGTACAGGTTGGTGATGGAATTGCCCGTATTTATGGAATGGATAATGTAATGGCGGGAGAAATGATCGAATTTCCCGGCGGTGTTGTGGGCATGGCTTTGAACCTGGAAGAAGATAATGTTGGGTGCATTATTTTTGGTGAAACCAGGAAGATCAAAGAAGGTGATATTGCCAAAAGAACCAAGAAAATTCTTCAGGTTCCGGTGGGTGAAGCAATGCTGGGACGTGTGGTGAATTCACTTGGACAACCCATAGATGGTAAAGGTGAGATCAAAGCTAAAGAATATAAACCCGTCGAAAGGAAAGCCCTGGGTGTTATTCAAAGACAACCTGTGAAAGAACCTCTTCAGACAGGATTAAAAGCTATTGACTCTATGATACCGATTGGCAGAGGGCAGAGGGAACTTATTATTGGTGACAGACAGACGGGGAAAACAGCTATTGCGATCGACACGATTATTAACCAGAAAGACACTGATGTGGTCTGTATTTATGTTGCGATTGGACAGAAAAAATCGTCTGTTGCAAAAATCGTGAAAATATTGGAATATCACGGAGTAATGGATTATACGATTATTGTTATGGCATCTGCTTCAGAATCAGCATCACTGCAATATCTGGCACCTTATACCGGATGTACAATGGGTGAGTATTTCAGAGATATCAGCAAACATGCACTCATCATTTACGACGATCTTTCCAAACATGCTGTTTCCTACCGTGAATTATCACTTCTTCTAAGAAGGCCTCCCGGACGTGAAGCCTATCCCGGTGATGTTTTTTATCTGCATTCGCGTCTTTTAGAAAGAGCTTCCAAGCTGAATGAAGAACTGGGTGGAGGATCCTTAACTGCACTCCCTATTATTGAAACACAGGCTGATGACCTCACAGCCTATATTCCTACAAACGTTATTTCGATTACCGACGGACAGATATTTCTGAATAGCCGTTTATTCTATTCGGGAGTAAGACCTGCAATCAATGCCGGACTTTCGGTATCTCGTGTAGGCGGAAGCGCTCAGATAAAAGCAATGAGAAGCGTTATCGGTCAGTTACGTGTGGATCTGGCTCAGTATGCTGAACTGGAAGCTTTTGCCAAGTTCGGTTCTGAGCTTGATAAAGCTACACAAGCTCAGCTTCTCAGGGGTGAAAGGTTGGTCGAAATACTT
>JACNIV010000332.1 GCA_014382915.1 Candidatus Cloacimonadota bacterium
CCAAAAAAGCCAATAGCTTTCTCTACTTCTGTTTCAGTAAAAACTTTAATGTTTTCATTTTCTTGAACTGTTTTTATTTTTTCCTGAATGATATCAAGATTGGTTCCCTGATGAGGAAGTATTTTTTCAAACCTGGTTACATTGCCACCAATTGAGGAAGTTTTTTCTACTAAATATACTTTCCTTTTCTCACCGGCAAGAGACAGACTGGCTTCTATACCGGCAATACCTGCACCTATCACAAGCACATCAGGAATACTATCCAATTCTTTTTCTGTAAGTGGAGACTGATAAGTTACCCTGCTTATGCCCGCCCGGATATACTGAATTGCTTTTTCTGTGGCTTCATCTTTATCAGGAATGATCCAGGCACAATGCTCACGGATATTTACAAGCTTGTACAAATATGGATTGAGATCTGTTCTCTTACATACATTCATAAATGTAATATCGTGATCCCGGGGAGAGCAGGCTGCAATTACCAGGTGTGTTAATCCATTCTCCTTAATCTCATCAGCAAGGAAATCCTGACCTTCCTTTGAACAAAGAAGCTTGTGTTTCTTGGCAATTATTATCTTCTCAGGCGGTTCATTAAGAGCAGAAATTTCTGTTAAAATCTTTTTAATATCAACTTTATCGGCAATATTAGGACCGCATTCACAAACGTAAACTCCAATTCTATCACTCATTTTATCACCTTTATTCTCACATTTAAGAATTCCAATTCATTTTATTGTAGGCGTTCATAGGTTCACCGTTCAGAGTTACCTTTTTTCTTTAACCTTCACTAACCCTGAACCTTAAAACCTTGAACCTTGAACCTCAAAACCCGGAACCTCTTAACCCTTTATTGAAAATAAGACATCACTTTGCCCACAGCTGCTTCTGCTTGAGTTATCGAACCCTGAATATCTTTAGGTCCTTCAGCACAGCCGGCAAGAAAAATACCGGTTTTGGAAGTATCTACAGAACCAAGCTGAATACCCTGATTCATAAAGAAATCCTTTTTATCCTGTTCAATTCCAAGCAACTTAGAAAGAGAAGCAGTATCTTTTCCCTGGATCATTGCCAGAGAAAGAATCACCATATCTGCGGACAGTTTCTCTTTTTCATTTTTCCCATTATAATATTCAATTGATAAACTTTTATCATTTCCTTCCACTTTGATCTTATCAACAGGAGAATATATAAAATTAACTCCTTCTTCTTTAACATCCCGGTGGAATTTCTGATAGTGTTTGCCCGGCATACACCAGTCAGAATGAAAATTATAGATTTTCGCATCGGGTAATTTATGCTTTAGATAGTGAGCTAACTTAAGCGAATACATACAACATACACTTGAACAATAACCCTGTTCTTCTCGTCCAACACATTGAATTATTGCTATAGAGTTGGGAGGGTTATCTCCTTTTCGCAAGGTTATCTCACCTTCGGTTGGTCCATTAGAAGCATATAATCTTTCAGCTTCCATTGCTGTATAAACATTGGGATATTTTCCATATCCAAATTGAGAAAATCCTGCAGGGTCAATAATATCAAATCCGGAAGCTATGATGATTGCTCCAACTTTTATTTCGATTATTTCATCTTTATCGGAAAGGTTTATTGCTCCAAATGCGCAAGCTTCAACACAGGCATTACAGGTTTTCTTGCCATTGAGTTGCAGGCAATGTTCAGGATCGATTGCCGGTACATTTGGCAGGGAACCCGGACAAGGCACATAGATAGCCTTTTTCTCAGAAAGATTCTGTTCAAATTCATTTTTCAAACTAACAGGACAGGGTTCATAACACATTCCACAACCAATGCAATCTACAAGACTTACATATCTTGCTTTTTTATTAATGGTAACTGTGAAATCTCCTATTTCACCTTGAACTTTTTCTACGGTGCTAAGCGTTAGAAGTTCAATATTTTCACTTTGCAGGACTTCCTGTTGTTTGGGTGCTATCATACAGGTAGAGCATTCCAAATTGGAAAAGACGTCTTCATATTTGATAACATTCCCACCAATCAAAGATGCTTTCTCCCCCAAATACACTTTTTTGCCTGTATCTGCAAGTAATAAGCTGGCTTCAATTCCTGCCACTCCAGCACCGATTATCAATATATCAGAATTATTCATTATTCCTTCTTTACTTTAAATCATAGATAAGGATTAGTTTGTATGGGATTGGGACCCATTTTTTTTATTTTTTCAGTAAACTGATTAACCACTTCAGCATATCTTTTTCCTTCTGAAGCAGATACCCAGGATAGCTGTAATCTTTCCGGTTCTATTTTTAAGGTTTTAATTACTTTTTTTAGTAGGGCGAATCTTCTGCGAGCATAATAATTTCCCTTTTCATAATGGCAATCACCCGGATGACATCCTGCAATCAGTATTCCGTCTGCACCCAATAAAAGAGTTGTTAAAACTAAATTCGGGTCAATTCTACTGGAACACATCACCCTGATAACTGTAAGAGAAGGTAATATTTCCAATTTTGCTGCTCCAGCTAAATCCGCTCCGGCATAAGAACACCAGTTACAAAGAAAACCTACTATTTTAGGAGTAAACTGTTCCTTCATTATTCCTCACATAATTATTAAAATCATTCAGAGCAAGACTTGACTCGCAGCGAAGCGTGAGTCGAGAATTGCGTCCATTTATTTTCAGTTTGTTCTCAACTCGCACTCCCTGCGGTCGTTGCAAGTCAAGCCCAATCCTTACAGTATCTATAAGAAAACATTCCATTTAGATGGATTTTCCCCATAGCTTTTTATCTTCTCAGTATATTCATTGCTTACCTTAGCAAATTTGGTGCCTTCTGATGCTGAAATCCACGATAATTTCAATCTTTTAGATTCTAATCCGAGAGTATCAAAAACTTTTGTTAACATAGCAAATCTTCTTCGTGTATGATAATTCCCCTCGTGATAATGGCAATCACCCGGATGACAACCACCGATAAAAACTCCATCAGCACCATTTAAAAAAGCCTTAACAACAAACATAGGATCTATCCTGCTGGAACACATAACTCTTATAGGTAAGATGGATGCAGGATATTTGAGTCTGCTTGTGCCTGCTAGATCTGCGCCTGCAGAGGTACACCATTTACACAGAAAACATACGATCTTTGGTTTATACTCTTTCATCTTTCCCTTCCCTTATTTACAAATAACATACAAAGTTCATTATTCTTTTTTCAACTATAAATACGAATAAATCTTAATCATATTAACTATCTGCTCATCAGTAAGATTTTTCTGTTGAGCCGCACTTGATGGACAAGCTGTAATACAAGCTCCACATCCCTCGCAAAGGACATCATTTACGGTAGCTATTTTCTTAATCTCATCCAACTCTCGGGCACCATAAGGACAGGTAGAAACACAGATACCGCATCCTGAACAGAGTTCTTCATTGACAATTGCTACTATAGGTGAGTGCGAAATCTCATCATTGGAAAGCAAAGCCAGAACTTTTGCTGCTGCTGCCGATGCCTGAGAAACCGTATCCGGAATATCTTTTGGTCCTTGAGCAGTTCCAGCAAGATAAAAACCTGATTGCAAACTTTCTACAGGTCTTAGTTTAGGATGAGCTTCGATTAAAAAACCATTTTCATCTGTATTCAATTTGAGATTATTTATCACTTTTGCCGCACTGACATTGGGAACAATTGCCATTGCCAGAACAACCATATCTGCTTTTATTTCTATTTTTTTGCTGGTTAGTGTATCTATTCCGTGAACTATCATTTTATCAGCTTCTTTATAAATTCGTGCGACTTTCCCTCTGAAATAAACTATTCCGTCCTCGGAAACTGCCTGTTGAACAAATTCTTCGTAGCGTTTTCCGCCGGAACGAATATCGATATAGAAAATATAAGGCTGACCATCGTGAACCTTATGTTTATATAATTTTGCGTGTTTTATTGTATACATACAACAAATTCTGGAACAATACGGTAAATGTCTTTCCGGATCTCGGGAACCCGAACACTGGATGAACACTATCTCTTTGGGAACCTTTCCGTCAGAAGGACGATGCATCTCACCGCCTGTGGGTCCGGTAGCTGAGAGGATCCTTTCAAACTGCAGACCATCAAGTACATCAGGATATTTTCCATATCCGTATTCAGCCATATTTTCCACAGGATAAAGATCAAATCCGGTTGCCACTATCACAGCTCCGATTTCTTCTTCAAAATATTCCGGTTTTTTATCATAATCAATTGCATCTGGCTCACAAGCATCACTGCATTTTGTACAGGCAATTGGATTAAATCCCAGGCAGTTTTCAGTATCGATGGTAAATGTAGCAGGAATTGATTGCGGGAAAGGTATATAAATTGCCTTTCTCCAGCTCATTCCTTCATCATATTCGCTGGGAACTACAACCGGACAGACAGGAGTGCAGTCATCACATATGGTGCATTTGTCAGGATCAACATATTGTGGTTTCCTCTTAATACTTACTTTGAAATTTCCAACAAAGCCTTCGATGGATTCTACTTCACTATTTGCATATAATTTAATATTTTTATGTTTATTTATAGCCACCATTTTGGGAGTCATAATACATTGAGAACAGTCCAGTGTAGGAAAAGTTTCGGAAAGCTGAATCATATGCCCGCCAATAGATGGTTCCTTTTCAACAAGAATTACTTCATAACCACCATCAGCTATATCGAGTGCTGCTTGAATTCCAGCGATCCCACCTCCAATAATTAGAACTCTTTTCGTAAGAGGTGCGGAAATGGGAGTTAGAGAGTCATTTAGTTTAAGTTTTTCTAGGGCGGTTTTAATGATCAAACTTGATTTTCTAGTACCTTCTTCAATATCGTCGTGAACCCAACTGCATTGTTCACGAATATTTGCTACTTCAAGCTGATGCCTGTTAATATTCATTTCTTCCAGGGCATCCTGGAAAGTAGTTTCGTGAAGTGTGGGAGAACAAGCTGCCACTACAACACCGTCAAGTTTATGCTCAATAATGGTATCTTTAATAAGCTTTTGTCCCGGTTCAGAACACATAAAAATATAATTTTCAATATAGGCAACACCCGGATATTGGGCAAGTTCCTCAGTTAATCTTTCAACCTCAACAGTGCCTTTAATATTTATACCACAATGGCAGATAAAAACTCCGATTCTTTTCATTACAATCCTCTATATTAGTTGCTTTTCGCATATACTATGGATATCCACAGATATGCTTGTTAACCACAACTTTCTATTAAAAAACATAACCAGCCCGAGAATACTCCCAGATTCTATTTCAGCAGAAGACATTTCTTCACTGATTCTGATTTCCCATTAACATCTAATTTGTAGAAATAAACATCAGAACTTACAGGTTTACCAGATTCATCAACACCATTCCAAACAACAGAATGATTTCCTTTGTCTAAATCATTATTTACAAGAATCTTTACTTTCTGACCCTTAATATTGTAAACGATTAGATCGACTTTACTTTCTTTGGGTATTGAGAAAGAAATAGTAGTTGTTGGATTGAACGGATTGGGATGATTGGAAAGTTTAATATCTTGAATCTCAGGTACATCAAAATTACCATCTACTCCTGTTGGTTGAATACTTCGATAAACATGGTTTATAGGTTCATAACTTATTGCATATACATAATCATCTTCAGGTATTGTAACAAATTCAATTCCGATATTCTCCGGCATTATTTCCGATTCAATTAATTGCCAGCTTTCACCATTATCTTCAGAGAAATGAACAGCTCCTGTAAAACCATCCAAATCGGAACAACCAATGAATATCTTATCTTCTGAATCTATAGCAACTGAAGTTACTAAAACATCATCACGCAACTCTATCCAGGTTTCACCATTATCAGAGGAGCGGAACACTCCACCTTCACCTTGAAAATGATGACCACGGCTGCCGGCAAAGATCTCATCATTTGAATTTATCGACAAAGAGGAAATATATTCGTACTCCAACCCAATATGTTCCCAGCTATTACCTTGATCTATTGATTTATAGCATCCGCCTGCATCTATACCGCTAAAATCTATTGTTCCCGCAAATAATATTCCTTCTGAATTCTCAACTATCGCATTCGCTACTTCACTTGTTGAAAATGAGAGAACTAAATCCCAACTTGATCCATTATCTGCTGATTTACAAATACCTCCCCAAAAACCAGCAAATATATTGTTTTCTGAATCTACTGTAATATTCGTTACATCATATGGGTCATTAAGATTTAATTCATTCCAATTATCTCCGCTATCTATAGACAAATATAAGGGTATAGGTGAAGCATAAACATGATCTTGAGAATTCACTGTTACGCCTTTTGATAAATATGCAGATAGAGCCAGTTCCCAATTTACTCCATTATCAAGAGAGCGAATTACACCATCATGTGTACCGAGAAATATGTTGTTATTAGAATCAACTGACATACAATATATAGATTCCTCAGAGTTATAAATCGATTCCCAGTAATCCTGGCTATAACAGAAATTGTAAAACAAAACAATTATTGAAACGATTATGATCTTTTTTGCATTCATGTAATCCTCCTTTTTTATTTATAAGTTATGGCTAATAGTAAACTCATACGAATTTATATTAACCCCTTTTCTTTCAATATTTGTTCGGGATTTACATAGTGTAATTTAGTCCAATTTTTATTCCATCCTCCTCCCAGAGCAACAGACATAAGTTCTGTGAAATAGAAAACAGGCATCTGCTCAAATTCTACAAATTCTTCACTTGTTTCCTTTTGTCTCTGGTCCAGATTGAAAGCACATAACGGACAACTTGTTACAATCGCTTCACATCCTGCCCTTCTGGCAGAACTTATTATTTCATAAGTTCTTTTAATGGTAACATCTTTTTTGGTTATGGTTTGATATGCACCGCAGCATTCCAAGCGATAAGGGAAGGCAATGCCATCAGCTCCGAGTGAAGAAAACAGATCTTCAATAATAGTGGGATCTTCAAAATCATCGATGGCAAACTCTTTGGGTCTTACTAACAGGCATCCGTAATATCCACCTATCTTTAATGAAGATAAAGGTTTTTTTACTTTTTCTTTGATCTTATCAAAAGTGACTCTGTCTTTGAGAACAGTTAATAAATGAACAATATCAACAGTGCCTTCATAGCGAATGTTCTCTTTATACATAAGGTCATTAACTTTATTCAGATTTTCTTCATCTTCGGTAATGAATTTTTTTGCCCTTTGCAGTGTATTATAACACATACTGCAAAGAACAACCAGCTCATTCAGATTTTGTTCTTCTGCCCTTAACAGATTTCGAATGGAAGCCAATTGGAGCATTAGATCATCAGTTGTCATAGAAAATACAGTTCCACAGCAAACCCAATCTTTCATCTCATTTAGTTGGTAGTCCAGGATTTCCATAACTTTAATAGCAGAATCCTCAAAGTTCTCTGCATTTGCTTTTAAAGTACAGCCGGGATAATATGGTAAGTTCATTAATTTTCCTCGAATATTTTTTTTATCCTGTCAATTTTCTGAATGCACCCACCAAAGCAATAGGAGGTAAATCCTGCAGGTCTTCTGTTTCTATCTTGTTTGGATCAAGAGTTCCGACTCTTTTTCGCAAATTAATGGAGCGGAGCGCCTCCATAACTTTGGCAACTTCTATACCTTTGGGGCATCTGGTGGAACATTGCAGGCAGGCAGAGCATATCCATATTGTTTTGGAATTTATAAGATCTTCGGTTGCTCCAAATTGTGCAAGACGCATGACTTGATTTGGCATAATATCCATATATTCAACAACAGGGCATCCGGCTGAACAAGTTCCGCATTGATAGCAATCAAAAACATTTTGTCCTGAAAGCTCTTCTATTTTATCTACTAATTCATTTTTTACAATATTCCGTGAAATTTCATAGCTCATAATTTATTCCTACTTTTAGGTTTAGGGTTCATAGGTTCACCGTTCAGAGTTAACTTTTTTTAGTTGGTCTTGCTTGTATGCCAGCAAGTATTTGATGAAACCACGAATGGCAGCGCGAGTGCGTCCGGCATGATCATATACATCCTGAAACTCAGCTTTCGTTATGTATTCTTGATCCAACGCTGTGTAAAGCTCACTCTGGACTTCGGTGCAAGACCGTTTTGCATACCTGAGAAAACGAACAAACTCCGGGTTTGTCTCCGAATCGAATCCTTCAGCAATATTGTGCATGGATGAACCTGCTGCATCCTGAATTTGCCCTTTCAAGCCAAAGTCACGAGCAAATTTGACCTTCTTTGTTAGAATATAGACCTTGCGAGTTAGTTCTCGAGCCAACTGCCAGGCTTCAATATCCTCAAATCGATCTATTCTCATGCCTTCTCCATTCATAACTCAAATATTAATTATTCGAGATTACATTTTTTCCGTTAACCTTCAACAACCTCGAACCTTGAACTTTGAACCATTACTTGTAATAATCATAACCTTTTTGAAATGCTCTTAGATTGTGTTTAATAAATCTTTCCGGTACAGAATCTGCAACCGCTTTTTCCATTCCTTCTTTGGAAACCAGCTTGGTAGCAGCAGTGAAAAATCCAAGCATCACAACATTAGCAAAAACTCTATTCCCCAATTCTTCGGCAAGCCTGGTGGAAGGAATTGAGAAACTTTTTATTTTTCCACGAGGAGGTTTAGTCTTCACCAGATCCTCATCTATCAAAAGTATCCCTTTATCACTTAATTCCGGTTCAAACATATCATAACCTTCCTGAGACATTGCGACAAGGACATCTGAAACAGTAACATACGGGTACAGCACTTTGGTGTCCGACAATACTACCTGAGAGCTACATGCTCCACCTCTTGCTTCAGGTCCAAATGCCTGATTCATAGTAGAAAATTTATTGTCGTAAATTGAGGCACCCTTGCCCACAATAATTCCCGATCTGATAATACCTTGCCCTCCATAACCGGCAAATCTAATCTCTGCCACTTTGTCCTCCATGCGGGATAAATTTATCGCCTAATATTTTACCAAGTTGAGCGTTATAGGTATCAATAAATGGGGATTTTTCCTTATCTGTAAAATCGCCTGTTATAATTTTTTCTTCAGGAGTTATTTCCACATTACGAGTGTCTTCATTATTTTTAGTTATAGAATTTTTATAATAAAAATCCAATAATTCAGAATTAATTTGATTAATATCTTTATAGAAATTCGGACCGGGTGACAGAACTTCGATCACAGAGAACCCTCGTTTATCTAAAGCATTAGCTATTGAATTCGTAAGTTCATTAGTATGCATAGCCGTCCATCTGGCTGTAAATACTGCGCCACAGGAGTTTGCAAGATGCGGAGCATTAAATGGTTTCTCAAAGGTTGAAAAAGCAGAAAATCCGCCTGTCCCGTGAAATTTTTTTCCTGTTTCACTGGGAGAAGAAACCGAAGGAGCTGTTGTGCCGGCTATTTCTTTATAAATAAAGTTATTCACACAAATAACGAGCATTTCCATATTTCTTCTTCCTGAATGAACAAGATGATTTCCACCCAGAGTCATCAAGTCACCGATAAAGGCTACTATTTTCAGATCAGGATTTCCCAGTTTTAATCCGGTTCCAAAAGCAATTGCCCTGCCGCGAGTTACATGGAAGAAATCAACTCCCAAATCTTTTATGATTTCAGGTTCAAATGGGATATCCGAGACAACCACTATGTTAGATAGTTCAACCCCCGACTTTTTAATTCCGTTTGCAAAAGCAGTTATAATTGGGTTCATTTGTTTAATTTACAACCTCCTTCAAAAACAAATTTTTCAAGTCGTGTTTTCCATTCGATAACTTTTCTGATCTTCTTCTTTTCCTTAGCTGCATATTCGATTGCCTCTGCTATATCATCAGGGTTATGAACTCCTGCTCCGCCGTGAGGAACAAGCACAACATTTGCCTGTCCATGACTACATCTTTCAACCTCAAAAACGATTTGACCATAATTTATTTCAGGAACCACAAATGCTTTTACTTTGGAAGCGAGTTCATTTATTTTTTTATCCGGGAAGGGCCATACGGTTATAAGCCGAAGGTGACCTACTTTTATGCCTTTTCCCCTTGCTTTTTCAATTCCTCTTACAGCAACGCGATATGATATTCCATAAGAGACTACAACAACTTCAGCATCATCCATTCCTTCTTCAGTTAATTCAATAATTTTATCTGCATTAAGCCGTATTTTATCTACTAATCTTCTTGTAGGCAACTTTTGTCTTTTACCTTTTTCCAATTGATTTTTTATCGGATACCCTTTTTCATCGTGAACAAGCCCTGTAATATACAAGTTGTAACCATCACCTGCTTTTACCATTTTAGGTACAAGGTCTTGATCTGGTTTGAATGGTAGGTATTTTTCTTTGGGTCCATCATATAATCTTCGTGGTTCGATTTCAATCTCTTCAGCCGGGGGAATCACTACCTTTTCAGACATATGACCCACGCATTCATCAGCCATTATCATAACAGGACAACGATACTTTTCTGCCAGGTTGAATGCTTTAATTGTGTAATCAAATAATTCTTGCGGGGAGTCGGGAGAGAGAGCAATAACTTCATAATCTCCGTGTGAACCCCATCTTGATTGCATCATATCTGCCTGACCTGTTTTAGTTGGCACTCCCGTAGAAGGCCCACCCCGCTGGATGTTAAGTATAACAAAAGGAGCTTCTATCATTGCACCTAATCCGATAGCTTCCATCATCAGTGAGTAGCCAGGTCCCGATGTAATAGTCATTGTTTTTACTCCGGACCAACTTGCTCCCAATATGGCAGCAATGGAAGCAAGTTCATCTTCCATTTGAATAAACACAGCACCGGCTTTGGGAGCAATGCGTGCAAATGTCTCTGCTGCTTCGGTTGATGGAGTGATAGGATAACCTCCAATAAATCTGCATCCAGCAGCTAAAGCACCATAACCGGATGCCACATCACCATCCATGTAATAAGTTCCTGAATTAACATCTCTTGGATTTGCTTTCATTTTTTAGACCTTTTTTGTTCCGGAAAGCCACTTATTATATGAGTCCATATAGGTAGGTCTTTCTCTATCAACAAATTTACCGACAATGATCTTTGTTTGAAATCCAATATCAAGGTTTTTTGTATCTTCTCCGTGTCTTATCTCTGTATTATCATGATAAAATTTCATCATATCGAGTCCATCACCAAGCCGGTTAATTCTTGAATAGTACATTGCACAAGGAGAAATAACTTCAATCACGGAAAAGCCGGGTTTATTTAACGCTTCAGCAATGGAATTTGTGAGTCTGCGAACATGAAGAGCTGTCCATCTTGCTACATACACTGCTCCGGATGAGTCTGCCAGGTACGGAATATTGAATGGTGGTTCAACACATCCAAAGGGTGAAGTTGTAGCATAAGTAGCCAGCGGAGTTGTAGGTGCAACCTGTCCGCCGGTCATAGCATAAATAA
>JACNIV010000333.1 GCA_014382915.1 Candidatus Cloacimonadota bacterium
TTCAATACTTGTAACATCTGCACGAACTGACTGAACACAAGTAGTTTTTTACCACTTTCTACAGCATCCACAATTATTTCACGGAGTAACTCGACTTTACCGGATATTTCAATATCATGCTTAATCGTGTTATCCAGCAAAGCAGGATGGTCACATATCTGTCGCAACTTAGTGAGAGCAGCTAAAATATGCAGATAATTTGCTCCAATTTCATTTTTTGATTCCAGATATTTTTTCTTTAAATTTTCCAGAATCTGCAGATACATTTTTTCCTGGATGGGAGTGAGTTTACAGTATATTAGCTGCTCCTGTTTATCGGGTAATTCTATTAACACATCCTTCTTTTTTCTTCTCAGTATGAAAGGTGAGACCTGTATTTTCAGCTTTTCATGTGCTTCTTTCAATTTAACAGAAGAGTCCATATATTCATTTTTAAATTGTCGTAAACCGGGCAGATAACCCGGCATAAGAAAATCGAAAATAGACCATAGTTCCGTGGGATTATTTTCTATGGGTGTACCGGAAAGTGTAAGTTTATGAATTCCCTTTAGTTTCTTTACTGCCCTGGTTCTCATAGCTGCAGCATTTTTTATATGCTGAGCTTCATCCAGGATAATATAGTCAAATTCAATTTTGGAAAGCTGTTCAATATCATTCTGGATAATGGAATAGGAAGCGAAAAGAATATTTACTTTCATTTTTAAAAGCTTTTTACGTTCTTTCTGGGTCCCCTCATAAAGCACATAAGAAAGGTTTTCATTAAATTTATCGATCTCTGCTGCCCAGTTGAAAAGCAGGGTTTTGGGGCAGATAACGATCGACCGCGAATCTGCAGGCAGATCTGAGAGTATAGAAATGGCCTGAATGGTTTTCCCCAGTCCCATTTCATCTGCCAGGATACCGGAAAGTTCGTAGGTTTCCAGCATTTTGAGCCAGTGAAATCCTGCCTTCTGATAACTTCTCATAACCGGCTGCAAAATATTGGAGATCTGGGTTCTGATGCTTAATTTTCTCTCGAGGATAGCGGTGAACATCTCTTCTAGGTAGTTATCACCAAAAATTCTGATCCCTTTATTTACCGTACTCAACTGATATACATAAGGTAGATTATAGATAGAGAGTTTATAACCCTCACCTGTGAGTTTTGTACTCTTTTTCAGTATTTCTTCCATTTCGAAGAACGCATTTTTGTTTTCAAAGAAGAGTAGTCGACCATCTTTCAGTTTAAGAAATTTTTCGCGAGTTTTAAAAAATTTACTCAATTCATCATGAGTGAATCTGATATCCTTATAAGTGTATTCCAACTCATACTCGAACCAGTTGATCTTACCGCTTTTTCTTGTCCTGATAACCGGTTGCAAATTTACGCGGTAAACAAATTCTTTCTTCAATTCTTCCGAAAGTTCAATATTCCAGGCTGGATCTGCATGCTCGAAAATAACTTTCTTTAAGGTTTCAATGCTCTCTTCATTTTCAAAAATAAGCTGAGAATTTTCTTCCAGTCTGTTTGTTTGAGATTCAGGAAGTTTCTCAACGAATTTGAATACTTCGTATTTTATCTGAGGAGGAACATAGAACCAGGTAATTATGCCATTCTGATCGAAACGGACAAGTTCTACAGGGAACCTTATTACAGACATCGGTATCACCACATTATTGGAATAATCCAGCAGTCCGTTCATTACAATACTACCGTTTTCTTTATGCAATTTGAAAGTTATGATGGGAGTGTTATTGTAAACTTCAGGAATTTTTATATCCTCACCGAAATCAAGATAACATTTTATAAGTCCCAGTTGCCTGGCTACAACCGAAGAGAGATAAACCAGATCTGCCTTGTTAAGAATATATCCTTCAGAAAATATCTGCTCTGCTATTTCATCCAGGAAAGGCAGAGTTATGGGATAAACTATATTTTTCTTGAAGATATAAGTAGTTCTACCTATAAATACGGCTGATATCTGTTCGGCATTAGAAACCTTAAGAATGAATTTGTTCGTTTTTAATATATTAACCTGGAAATTTATCCTGAACTCCTCATCGGAAAAGGAAATACGGTCTCCGGTCTCCTTTATATATACCTTATTTTGAAGACTTCTGAGCACGTTAAAAAAATTAATGAACTTTTTTTTGTAGATCGTGAAAAATACACCTTTCCTGCTATAGGAGCATTTATTTTTGAATAACAGTTTTAAAAGATCCAGTTCGGCACTGGATAACGCTTTCATCTGCTTTTGTGCCTGTGGGATCAGCGGCAGGTCATCTTCTTTGAATTCCCCATCTGCGGCAATTATGGAAAACAATCTGACCAGCATAGGTTGATAGCTCTTTAAATAAAACCGAAGTTTATCTGTGTTGTTATTATAAATTTCGCCAATCTCGATCCTGGCGTTTAAGGTCACTCTCTGCCAGTATTCGTTGTAATCCAGCAATTTTGTATGATAGGTTTGTACTGCCTTTTTCTCGAGCATATCCGTGGAAAGATAATTATAAGCATAATATAGTATGGAAAGATAATGTTTGCAGTCATCTTCTCCGCATTCGGTGCAGGAGCGTGTCAATATCCTGGCATTCTTTTTATCATAACTAATATCTATTTTGGGGTTAAAGATATGAGATTTTTCAGGAATGGCTTCAAATTTGAATATTACATTCTTTTTCTCATCAAGATAGTGCTTGAATATCAAATCATCTTTTCTCAATTTGATCACTGAACTTTTAAAATACCATGAATTAGAGTGTTCGTGAAATTCAGTTCCAAAAAGTCTGGCCATGTTTTCTCCCAAAAATCGGATTACACAAATTTTACAAATGATGAGACAGTTAATCCGTAAGTCAAGTTATAAAATTCTTCTATGAACTTTTTAATCTACATTCTTTAATGAAAGCAGGAAATTCTTATTTAATCTTGACACTAAAATAGTTTAATATGTTTTTAAATGTTATAAAATTAATATATGGAGGATATATGAAAAAGTACCTTATTTTATTTATTTTATCAATGTTTTTGGTAATGCCGATATTATTATTTGCTGATACCGGAAATATCGTTGGACGTGTTACTAACAAAAAAAGTGGTGATCCTATCGGGAATGTATCTATTTACCTGGAAGATTCCAAGACAGGTACATATTCGAAAGAGGATGGAACATTTGTCTTGCGAGATGTATCATTAGGAGAATATACTATCTATGCCAGATTCGTAGGATTTCGCACTCTTTCAGAAAAAATTAACGTGGAAAAAGACATTAGTACCCGGGTAATGTTCGTAATGGAAATAGAAGCGATCAAAATGGAAGGTATCACCATTTCTGCCAACAGAGCCGTAAAACGAGAAACCCCCATTGCTTTCACGGATATTAACGAGGAAATCATCTCAGATAAATACACAACACAGGATATACCGCAGCTACTGGAAGATGTCCCCGGACTTTTTGCTAATACTACCGGTATAGGAGACGCTCAAATTACGATACGTGGTTTTGAAGCGGATAAGATCCAGGTGCTTATCAACGGAATTCCTGTGAACGACCCGGAAAGCCAGAAAGTATACTGGAGCAACTGGACAGGCCTTTCTTCCAATGTGAAATCTGTGCAGGTTCAGAAAGGTGCCGGTTCTTCACTTTACGGTTCGGGAGCATTTGGCGGCTCTTTAAATATCGAAACAATGGGCTCTGTACCTGGTCGGGAGATCACTATTCGTTCTTCTTTTGGAGGTTATTCTACAGAAGGTGATGTCGCCGATGGAAAAGGAGACATTACAGAATATAATCCTTATAATTACAATGCGATTGTTCGCTATAATTCCGGTAATCTCTATGGTGGTAAATTTAATTACAACATAATGGTGGAAAGAAAAGCAGGCGATTATTACCTGGCAGGAACAGAATACGATGGTTACTCTTATGGACTGGAAACTCAAAACGTATTTGGAAATCATAAGATCAACCTGAGTTTTCTGGGTGCTCCTCAAAATCACAATCAGGTCTACTTCAAATCTGACCTTAACCTGATGGAAACACTGGGTCGTGAATATAGCCGTAACAATCATGAATACCAGGAAAATTACTATTTCAAACCACAACTTTCTTTCCGTGATGAGTGGAATATCTCAGAAAATCAACTTCTGATGACCAATGTTTTTGTAACAAAAGGAAATGGTGGTGGTAAGTATCTTAGCCAGGATAAGTTCGATATAAATTCTGGTGCTGTTTATTTCCGGGATGGATTTTTTGATCAGGATTCTGATCCTGATGAATGGGAAAATAAACAATTTGGTCTGCATGCACTTTATTTATATGAAGAATATGGATTGGAAGTTGAGGGTTTTAATCCTTCCGATTCTGCCTGGTTTGGATATCCTTCTTATAATGGAGCTCTTCTTACCGGTGTTGCTCAAAATTTCTTCTCAAGTCCGGCAAGATTTGAATATAGTTGGAAAAATAACAGCATTAGTGATCACTTCCAACTTGGTATGAACACATATTACCAGCACAAAATAAATTCAATGATAGATATGGTGCTGGGTGGTGAATTGCGTAGATGGGTTGCAGATCATTACAGGAGAACAGAAGACCTCAGACATTTTAATTCTGATTTTCCGGATAGTGTAGAGACTTATGGTGAAATTCAAAGACAGTATGATGAGACATCCTATGTTACTAATCTATCCGGTTTTGCCAGGTTCAGTATAAAGCCTATTGAAAAAATGAATATTATGATAGACGGTCAATTAGCAAGTTACAATTCTAAAGTAGAGGAAAATCTAATTGAAATCTATGACCTGGGAACCGGACTACCTACGGGATATTATTTCTATTCAACAAAAGATTTACCTTTAACTGATCCAAACACAGGTGAAACCATTATAGATTCTTTAACAGGTGAGCCGGTTAAAAAGTTTGATGAAGATGATTACAAAAAGACCTATAATTTCTTCTCACCCAAATTCGGTGTAAACTACAATCTTTCGGAATATTTCAACGTTATGGCGAATTATTCAATTTCTTATAAAGAGCCCAGAACAATGGAATGGTACAGCGGTTATGACGGACCCGATGGGAATCAGAGGTATTATGTAGATTTAGTAGAGCAAGATAGTTTAGGACAGTACTATGAATATACAGAAGAACATTTTTATGGAGAACTGAAACCTGAGAAGATCAATACAATGGAATTCGGTATAGGATATGATGGAGCATATTGGGGTATCAACGCCAATTATTATGTCAGCGATTATGTTGATAAAATTGAGAGAGTAGATGTACCTGTAACAAATTATTCTGTGGGAATTGATTCTTTAGGAAATGAAATAATCGAAGAATTTAAAAGAGATGAAACTCTTACACTTAATGCAGGGCAGGCACGCCATCAGGGTTTGGAATTGAGCACTTCCGGCAAGATAGAGAACCTCGATGCTTCTTTTTCATTAACTCTTTCCAGGAACAGATGGACAGAAATGAATGTGGAACAAATATTCGGTGATTCTGCTGATGCTATGATTGATAAGGTTGTTCCTTTCTCTCCTGAAAAAATGGCAAATGGAGCATTTGGTTACACATTCAAAGGACTTCCTATGGAAGGTAAATTAAGAGTAGGTTTTACTGCAAAATACTGGGATGATTACTATGCCAGTTACACAAATGAATATGACTGTGTTGAAGATTTGGACGGAGATCATGTGGCAGACACAACGTATGTTAAAAGCACTAAATTATCTTCTTTTCTGGAATTCGGTAGTAACATTAAATATTCATTCAAAATTGCTGGTAAAGATGCTTTTATCCGCATAGATTTTAACAATATCCTAAATAAAAATGATAATTATCTCTCTGCCAATGTGAGTAAAGATTACAATCGTGGGTACTATGATGATAACGGTGATTTCCAGGAAGATTACCTGAACAGTGTTGATAATATGTATGTTACGCCTGCACCTTTGTTCAATATGTTCCTGACGATGGAAATAAATTTCTAGTCACAAACTAAGGGGGAAGCAAATGCTTCCCCCTTTTAATTGACCTAACAGGTTTATTAAGCTTTCTTTTTCTCTTCTTTCTGACTCAATTCGATCTTAATTTTATTGATATTTAACATCGGATAAAAATCGGAGATATAATCCCGCACAGTAGTTTCAAGACTTTTATTCTTTCCCAGGATTTCTTTGCTAAAACAAACACTAACAGTATACTCACTAAGAGTATAAGTAATATTAACTTCCGGTTTCTCCCCGATCACATTTTCTAAATATTGCGGAAGAGTTTTATCCAGTTCTATAGCTGCGCGGATCTTTTCGTAGATCTTAAAACCTGCGTAACCAATTGCACCGACAAAAGCAATTTTCAACATCTTTCCAAAAGAACCTTTCACTTTTTACCTCCCTGAAAAGGAGCAGATCTCCCTTTATTTCAACAGGATCACTTTTCTCACACTGGTATAATCTCCGTTTGCTGCCTCAAAATCGAATAAATATATTCCGCTTGAGGAAATTTTACCGGAGTCGTCCTTACCATTCCACACAACAGAATGAACTCCTTTGTCCTTCAATTCATTTACCAATGTTCGAACTTTTTGTCCTTTCACATTGTAAACGGTAAGATTTACAAATGAAGCTTCATTAAGACTGAATTGAGCGATTGTTTGAGGATTAAAAGGATTTAGATAGCAACCAATGAACTGGCAGGTAAGTTCAACTGTATTTTCGGGTGTGGAAACTTCTGCGATCATATCGTCAGGAGTACGAGGATTCAAACCATATTCGTCAAAACCGTAGTCAAGAATCCCACGTAAGATAGCCCATGTATCCCCAACCGTTATCACTATCGGGGGTTGAACATTATCCAGATAGAAGAAGCCATCATCCATCTGTGAGATTCCCGTACCATCTGTAACATACCACTGACCATAACTTATCTGCTCTTCTACGACGGTAAGATCGTGCAGTTCAATTAATACGCTTTCATAAGGTTCGCCCACACCTTCGGGTTGAAGATTGGCACAGGTAACAACAACAGGATCGGGAACCGGATTGCCGGAGCTTAAAAGAGTAACGCTTGTTGGGAAAGCAATTTCTGTGAATCCCCAATACTCGCTAACTTCACCGGTTACTTCTACAATATCACCAACGACAAGTGTTGTATCCTCAGCATCGTAAATATACAATCCTTTCCAGGCTCCGCCTTCCGGCATCGAAATAAAGAAGTTATCCGGATAACCGCTAAACCCAACTGCGGTCACAATACCGGTTGTTATAATTACCTGACCGTCATATGGTGAGGGATAAGTGTTATCCGGACCGGGTACTTCTGTATATTGAATATCATAGATGGAAACAGGCGTTTGAGCTAAAAGTCCAACTGAAAAAATTAAAAATAATAAAAAAAGCATCTTTCTCATTTTTACCTCCATTTTTTAATATATATTTAATAAAACAAAAAACGTAAATTTTAGTTTGTTATGTCAAGAATTTTTATGTATCTTCAGATTTTTTTTCTATCAGTTCGATGCTTATTTTATTCTTCTTTAACATTGGATAAAAATCAGAGATATAATCCAGTATAGTAGTTTCAAGGTCTTTATTCTTTTCCAGGATTTCTTTACTGAAACAAACACTCATTGTGTATTTATTCAGAGTATAAGTAATATTGACTTCCGGTTTTTCCCCGATCACGTTTTCCAGATACTGCGGAAGAGTTTTATTCAGTTCGATCAGACCTTTAATCTTAAAATAGACCTTATAGCTCAAGTATATCAAAGAAGAGATAAAAGCCAGACCTAAAACTTTCCTGAAATATCTGTTCATACTGCCTCCCTTATAAAAAACCTGATGTATCCAAGTAGTTCGATCAAAATCTATCCGGTTTTTATTTAAACAATTTTATTTCAGTAAGATCATTTTCTTAAAACAGGTAAAATCTCCATCATCGCTCTTCACATCAAAAATAGAAAAATAAATCCCGCTGGTGACCTCTTTTCCATTATCGTCTTTTCCTTCCCATACAACAGATCCTTCATTTCCATATTGAGTAACATCGAAAGTTTTTATCTTTTGTCCTTTAATGTTATAGATGGTTATCTCTGCATTCCTCACTGATGCTGTGTTTGAAAAATATATCGATGTTGAAGGATTGAATGGATTCGGATAGTTAGTTAATTGAGCCTTGTTGTCTTGTATTATATTGTTTTCAGCATAAGAACCGCCAAATTCGTGATCTCCGATGTAGTCAAAATTATTCTGTTCATATACTTCCCATTGAGAATCTGCAGTAGTTGTTCCGGCAGAGAGAGCCCAATCGGTAGTAGGATCTGCAACCGTTGATTTTCTTACCAGTGTGTGCTCTATTGTAGCGTTTGCCACACCTGCCACTTCCCAGCCGTTACCAGTACCCGGGTCTTCGTCCGGAAGCCCAATGACATCTAGTAATACCCAACTCGTACCACCGTCGGGTGTCCATTCCAGACCACGAGCATCATTGCCATTAAAATGAACTACACTGGGGTAAGCTAATATCTCATCAGCAACATCCTGTAATTCCGCAACTGCTTCATCAGTTGTTATCACCCAGACATCACCGTTGGTAATAACTGCCCCGGCAGGAAAAGTGTGATAAAATTGCCAGCCGCCACCATTAACAGCCTGAGAAATCTGATAGTTTGACAGCTCGACATCTACTCCGGTCCCATTGAATATTTCCAGTGCTTTATTATTGCTGCTTCCTTCGATATACTCGGAGAAAAACAGATCGGAAGCCTGAGCGAACAGCATTCCGGTGATCAACAACACAATAAACATTAAACTTTTTTTCATAACATCCCTCCATTTTTTAATATATTTAACAAAATTGAAAATGTAAATTTCATTTTATTATGTCAAGGGTTTTTATATTATATTAATAAAAAAGATATTATCTTTTCACGAAATTAATTTACTTGACTTCTGTAGCCGCAAAAGAGATTTTGATTGCGTTTCGAATGAGAGACCAGATGTGAATTAACAATTGTAAGGAGCAATTATGGAAAACAATGAACAACAAGATTTATTTGAATTGAATATGACGCAGTTGAAAAAATTAGCAAAAGAATTGGAAATCGATGACATTGCCGGATTAAAAAAGAACGATTTAATTCATAAGATTTTTGAGATGCAAGCTACTCAGGAAGGATTAGCTTTTGTTTCCGGCTGCCTGGAAAAAGTGGAAGATGGATATGGATTCCTACGTTTCCAGAAAAAAAATTACACCCCCGGCAGGAACGATATTTATGTCTCAACTTCACAGATCAAAAGATTCGGATTAAAAAAGGGGCACATTGTGTCCGGACCAGCTCGCGCACCCAAAGAAGAAGAAAAATATTTTGCTTTGATCCGGGTTGATTCTACCAATTATGAATCACCAAATGTGGTAAGAGAGGTAAGATATTTTGATAAACTAACTCCCTACTATCCGGAAGAGAGATTAAATCTTGAAACTGAACAAGATAATATTTCTACTCGGATTATTAATCTTTTTACACCAATTGGAAAAGGACAAAGAGGAATGATCGTTGCTCCTCCATATAGCGGGAAAACAGTTATACTCCAAAAGATTGCTAATTCTATTTTAACAAATCATCCAGACGTTTATGTTATTGTTCTTCTGGTTGATGAACGCCCGGAAGAAGTCACGGAGATGAAAAAAATTCTCATACCTATCAACTCGGAAGTAGTAAGTTCAACTTTCGATGAACAGCCACGTAATCATATTCAAGTGGCGGAAATGGCACTGTCAAAAGCCAAACGCATGGTGGAATTAGGAAACGATGTAGTTATCATGCTGGATAGTATAACCAGGTTGGCTAGAGCTTACAATATGGCACAACCTTCCAGCGGAAGAGTTCTTTCCGGTGGTCTGGATGCCGGTTCATTGCATAAACCCAAAAAGTTTTTTGGTGCCGCGCGTAACACGTTGGAGAGTGGAAGCCTTACTATTATTGCTACTGCTCTGGTAGATACTGGTAGCAGGATGGATCAGGTTATCTTCGAAGAATTTAAAGGTACAGGCAATATGGAGCTCGTTCTTGATCGTTCGATTAGTGATTTAAGAATATATCCTGCTGTAGACCTTGTCAAATCGGCAACCAGGCGAGAAGAACTACTCTTAAGCAAAGAAGAAGTTTCAAGAATGTATGTTCTGCGTAAATTCTTGAAAGGTATGAGCCCAATGGATGGCATAGAACTCCTTAAAAATAAAATGTTAGCTACAAAAAGTAACGCAGAATTTCTAAGAGTAATGAGCAAATAATGGAATTGCTTTCTCCTGCCGGGGATCTACATAAATTAAAATATGCTGTATTGTATGGTGCCGATGCTGTATATACTGCCGGAACACAATTTGGATTACGCGCCAAAAGCGGTAATCTTACCAGAGAAGAATTAAAGCAAGCGGTTGAATTTTGTCATAATAAAAAAAAGAATATCTACATTACAGTAAACATATTCGCTCATAATAAAGATATAGATGAACTACTGGATTACCTGCAATTTCTTCAATCGATTGGAGTAGATGCTTTTATTATTTCTGATCCTGGCATATTTTCTCTTGCCCGAGAGTTTGCACCGGAAATTCCCATACACATCAGCACACAGGCAAATGTAACATCCTGGAAATCAGCTGAATTCTGGTTTCAACAAGGCGCCAAACGTATTATACTATCTCGTGAGCTTTCCATTTCAGAGATCAAAAAGATCAGAAAAAAAGTTCCAGGGATCGAGTTGGAGATGTTCGTACACGGAGCTATGTGCATTTCCTATTCCGGTAGATGCCTGCTTAGCTCATTCCTGAATAACCGCAGTGCAAATCAAGGGTATTGCACCCAGCCATGCAGGTGGGAATATGGTCTGGCAGAAAAAACCCGTCCCAATGAGTTCTTCAGTTTAGATGAAGATGAATATGGCACTTACATCATGAATTCAAAAGATCTTTGCCTTGTAGAACGGTTGAAAGAAATCATTGATGCTGGACTTGACAGCATAAAGATCGAAGGACGCATGAAAAGCCTGTATTATGTGGCTAATGTAACGCGAACTTATAAAAAAGTTGTCAAACTGATTTCTGAAAACAAAGAAGTTCCAGATAATTTAAAAGAAGAACTTAATAAAGTAAGTCACAGGCATTATACTGAGGGTTTCTTTGATAGCTTTGATTCTGCAACCACCCAGTTTTATGATTCTTCCACCTATATAAGAGATTACCAATTTATCGGTGAAATAATAAAA
>JACNIV010000334.1 GCA_014382915.1 Candidatus Cloacimonadota bacterium
TTGGTGTAGCATAAAGCCAGGCAGTTTCCAGCTTTTGAAAGATGGGTTTAACCAGCTTTGGCTGAAAACCGATGAGCTTTATTATCATTTTCTGAAGGCTCAAAGTAAGATGTTCGTTATCTTTTTTTATCCAATTTGCCAGCAGATCCAGATGCTTAACGGGATCTTTTTTTATCATAGGGAAGATAGCTTTGTCCAGAAGCAGGTTACAGAATTTCTGGTCTTCTGTGGTAAGCAATATATTTTCTATATAACCTAAGAAATTATCCGGGTTCTTCCTGATAACACGAGCCATCACATAAGCAAAGATCATCTTGCCATTCTCACCCTTTTCCTTTAAAAGGTAATTATAAAACGTAAAATATTTATCCGCTTCCTTGTAGATAAGTGCACCCAGTGTTTTTCCCACCAGAGTTATCACAGCATGCGGGATCTTGTTATCGATTCGCTGAGGATAGGCATTATAAATGATATCGATATCAAAATTGCTGGCAGGAAGTTTTCGTTCCGCAAAATCGATCGTATCTTTTTTTAATCTTTCTTTCCAATCTAATGAGATCATTTCAGTCTCCTTAACCCATGTCTCTAATTTATGAGAACAATCTTACCTTTTTTTGCATCGTTCCCCATTTGCAGAATATAAAAGTAAATCCCCGATGAAACTTCTTTGCCACCGTTATTTCTGCATTCCCAGCTAAAGAAATCGATGGGATTATAATAGGGACCAACCTTCTTCTCGAAGATCAATTCTCCACTCAAATTAAAGATCCGAAGCTTACCCGAAACCTCCAGGGGAAGATTTATAAAATTCACAACATCAAACTCACTTTCGCTTTTATTGAGCGGATTCGGGTAAACCCGCAAGTGTTTTAAATTCTTTAGGCCAATCATAGCTGTCAAGCTGAAATGACATTTGTTGCCACTAACAGATATTTTATTTCCCGCCTGGTCTTCTACATTATCAATTTTCAGGAAATATGGTTGGTTGGTATACTCCAGGTTTTTTTTCATTTTGATTGAAACATAAAATGAATCGGGGTATCCTTCTTTATATTCCAAAGTTTCAATTTCATTGTTTTTGTCTACAGCGGGAAGAACCAGAGTATAATTTGAAATATCTTCTGCCATCTGCGCTTTAACAGGCTCGGAAAAATAGATATTCACTATTTGCAAGTTTTCATTTTTCACATCCACAATTTCCGGGGATATGGTGTCCGGTTGATATGGAAAGGTTTGGTTTCCAGCTATGGGGACTCCGGTTATTCCACTTAAGTTTTCATAATACAGAACATAATCTTCCCCGAGATCTTCAAAAGATTCACGGAAACGCAGGATAAGACATGTGTTTTGTTCGAGCATGTTAACAGATATGGGATTTACATTTATGGGTGTAACGATATAATTGGAAATATGTGTTGCGCTGAAAGCAAGCTGCTGATTAAATTTTACTTTTAATGTATAAGGAGAGATCATCTTAACATATTGCAATTTTGGTTTGTAGTATGGAACGGCACTCTTCCATGCTGTAGGAAGGCTTTCCGGTGGGGAATATGATGTATCTTCGGCTGTAATCCTGTAATAGAGAGTATCTCCAGTTGTAAGCCCGGAATCCTGGTAGGAATTATTCTGCGTATTCGCTATTAAAACAGGTATTCCTTCTTCCTGTCGGTAAATATTGTATTCAAAGGACGGATCTGTTTCCCAGCCCAGAAAGACAGTAGTTGAATCCTGCGGGATAACATAAAATCCACAGGGAGTGGGTGGTCCGGTAAATTCCTCGGCAACTTTTATGAGTGAACTTCCAATTTCTCCATTTTGCATTGAATTCACAATAATAAAAGCATCTTCATTTACTGTTTCGGAACAGGCAGTGATAACATGCTGCTCGGTCTTTGCGGATACCCCTTTCCAGATAGGAATAAACTCACCGTCAATATAGTCGATGATATAAGTATTAGGTGGAACTGAAAGAATGATCTCTTCATCTCCGTTACCATCCAGATCGGAAGCAGCAATGGAATTCTTGGTTTCTACCTGTGTAAAGCTAATATATCCGGCAGGTTCATACTGGTCGTTCGTACCGGTATTTTTGAAAAAACCAAAATATAAAAACGTCTTATTAGGATTAATAGCGTTATAGATGAATCCACCTGCGCAGAATTCGTTATTACCATCACCCGTGAAATCTCCCATAGCCAGATAATGAGCGTCTGTTACAGGCAGGCGAATATTCCAGGTCATTTCAAATCCCGAACCTGTATTTTCAAAGATCATTACATCACCGTCTTTATCTGCTGTCAATAGATCGGGATATGAGTCGCCATCCAGGTTTCCACAGGCTACTTTGTTTACAAATTCATTCCTAACAAAAGTTGCAGTTTGGTTTATGATTGTATCGATGGCTGTGAATTCATTTCCAGAACGGTTATAGAGAACCAGAACCCGATGAGTAAAAACACCGATATCCACATTTTTAATAAGTGCAAGCTCATCTATTCCATCTCCATTAACATCAGCAAAATTTACCCCGAATGCATCATCAGCAGGATAGATAACAAAATCTGGATATAAACCTGTTGTTACTTCATAAATTATTGGTATGCCAGCAAGACGACCCAGCACTTCGATTCCCTGTCCGTTAGTATCTCCCATATCATCCGGCAAGAAACTAACAGCAAATTTATGTTTGGTGATAAGTTCATCATAGTCTAGTTCAAATATTTTTAATGTATCATCTACTATTTCCAGGGCAACGAATTCATTTTTTCCATTGCCATCGAAGTCATGCATTTTCCGTATTGCAACCAGTTCATTTCCCAACTCGGTTTGAGTGAAAGAATTCAAGTCGATATATTCAATTTCGGGATCATATTGATAAGCATTATAGACTTCAGTTTCCAACCCCGACACATTCACAGCTTTTATATCCAGGAGATTTGTTCCTGAAAAAATCATGGGATTGAAAATCTGGATGGAATCGGCATAATTACTGACAGGAAGATAAGCACCAGAACCTGCTTCACGGTAAGATAAAAACACGTTTTCATCGAACACTGCCTGCAGGTAATATTCCGAAATTTCTTCATTGTATCTTTTCATTATGGCTGCATATTGTTCCTGGAAAATAGGTGGTGACTGGTCTATGGTAATAGTTCGCAGATAGCTGTAGCTTTCATTTGTAGAAGTAAATATTTCCACTTTGATCTTGTAAGTATTATCCGGGAAGTAATTGCTTATCCAGAAGGATGCAATAATATCATTTTCAACTTCATAATCGTAGTATGATATATCCGGGTCAACATCTTCCCAATCAAGAGGTGTGGGCATGGGAGCGGAAGTATATTGTACCGAATATCGCCAGAAGCTTGGAGCCTGTACCGTTCCAATTATATCGAAGTCATCGTTCAACCCGGCATTATCGAGCGGGTAGCTGATCTCGATAACAGGGTAGTTCAGGTTAGTAAGAAGTTCCTGCACGTTCAGCATACCATTTCCATAAACATTATCAAAACCGGGATCACCCAGATCTAAAGCAGATGAGATCAATCTTCCCCGGATTTCTTCATAATTCAGTCCCGGTTCTATTGAAAGCAGCAAGGCAATTCCAGCAGCCACAAACGGTGCCGACATCGAGGTACCAGATTGTTCCTGGTAGAGGTTGCCGAGGGTCACATCGTAAGTGCTTATAATAAATTGTCCCGGTGCAACAAGGTCCAACTCAGGGCCATAACTGGAAAAAGAAGCAAGTTGTTTATATTTGTCCACCGCTCCCACGGATAGTGTGGTGGAAAGCCTGGCAGGATAGGTAAGAAGGTGAGCGTTTGTGCTACCTTCGTTTCCAGCGGCAGCCGCAATAGTACAACCGTGTTCATAGGCATAATAACAGGCATCGGCAATGATCTGTGAAAAATTGATGTCTCCCCAGCTCAGGCTGATGACATCCGCTCCCATGTCGGCAGCATAAATAATTCCCGCTGCCGCATCATCATCCTGCAGATAACCACCATCCACCGTGTTGAACCCGGAGCGGATGACAAGAAGTTTCACGTTCCAGCAAATGCCGCAAACTCCTTCCTGGTTATTGGCATCGGCACCTATAATTCCTGCAATATGAGTACCATGGTTCAAATCGTCGCTGGGGTCGTTATCCTGCACAGTATAATCGCCAAGTGCCAAAGTATATAATTCTGGAGCATCCACGAAATCCCAACCTTGCCAGTCATCAATGTAGCCGTTGCCGTCATTATCAATTCCGTCATCGGGAATTTCGTTGGCATTAATATAAATATTATTTTGCAGGTCAGGGTGATCAAAATGAATACCGGAATCAACAATCCCGACAATTATTTCCCCGTTGCCGGTGGTATAATTCCAGGCTGGCGGAATATTGCAATTCTCAAAATCTACCTGTTGATTATTATATTCAGGATCATTGGGCTCCACATAAAAGGAATTGATATAATTAGGCTGGATGTACTCGATGCCTTCAAACTGCAGGTTTGCTAATTCATCCCAGTTAATATCACTATCAAAAGAGGCAACAAAATATCGGTTCTGAGTTTTTTTCAGTACAGGATTAATGTTCTTAATATCTTTTTCAGACAGGAAAGAATCAAATTCTTCCAGGCCAGTGGTTTTTTCTATAATTTGCCGGGGAATAGAGGTTTTGAAAATGATCTGATTAGGAACATAAGCCAATGCTGCCAGGTAATAAGGCATTGCCAGCAAAATAATTATACGCCACCAGAATTTCATAAAACCTTCCCATTTAGAATCTATAAGTAAGCCCCATAATATGAACATCGTCGATCTCATAATCAAAAGGAATATAAGCATAATCGAGTGAGATCTTTTTCAGGTTGATACCGAAACCAGCTGAAATATTTTCCGAATCATAGTTGAATTTATATCCAAATTTTAAATTGAAAGTACGATTAATTTCGGCTTTAATTCCCCATACTGCTTTAAATTCATCATCATCAATATGTTTTACTGTTTTCAACTCAGTAGAGAAATTTTTACTGACCAATTGGAAACTTTTAACCACGGAGAGCTCACCCGTGATAGGTAGATCAATAACATCTTTATCCATCGCAGATGTTTTCCCAAGATGTTTCAAAGCTGCGGAGATAAGCATATCTTTGATGGGTGTGAGATAAGTATAACCCAGGTCTATCGTGAATCCAAAACTGGAAGAAGTATCGATCTTTTCATAAAGCAGACTGACATTAACTCCTGCGTAATGATCGGGCGTTAGGCGATAACCGATATTTGTGGAAAGCACCAGATCCATAGGATGGAATATTCCTATAGGAAGACCTGTATCGTCAGTACTATCGATCTTACCGTAATCCAGATAACGGTAACCAAACCCAAAAGATCTTTTCCCATTTGAATAAGCATAAGCACCACTGTTTATGGTAGTATCGAAGATCCAGTAATTCTGAGAAAGAGAAAGAACTCTTTTTCTTTTCAGGAGCCCGGCAGCGGGATTTTGCATAAATCCATAAGCATCGTTGGAAAAGAAAGTTCCTGTTCCACCCTGGGCGGAGAGAACTGCCCCTGCACTTATTTTCAACATTTGAAATCCGTATTCACCACTTGTTTCTGCCGTTAGCAAAACAGCAAGAACCATTATCAATATCATTAGTATTACTTTTTTCATTTATCCTCCAAAATTCAAGGCTCTGGAAATTATTTTTCTATAGCAAATTTAAGTTTCAGCACCTTCCCTTTTGCCTTTAGCACTGCAAAGTAAACACCCGAAGACAGTTTTTTTGCATTTATATACAAATTCTTGAAAAAATCTGCTTCACAATGCACCGTGTTTGTGTAAATAAGATTGGCAGCGATGTCAAATATTTTTATATTTACATCTGTATCCACAAAAGTTTCGATCCTCAAAATTATAGTGAATGCAGGAACGTAATTATTGAAATCAATACCCTTTGAAAATATCCTGTTGAGCGGGTTGGGATAGAAATATGTATTAGCTTTGTTGAATACTTTTTTGCCTGGAGGTGGTGGTGGGGATGTTGTTTCCAGGTAGGAAGCGGTTCTCTGTAGATTGGCATATTCGGTTTTCCAAACAGCCTGTTCCATATCACCAGATTCTGCAAAGGGAAGATCAGAACGGAAAATCGTGCCGTTGTTACTTGGAATGAACACATACAGGTTTTCGTTTTCCGAGTCTGAAATAAGTGGATAATTCAGACTGCGCTCACCAAATGAAACCGGATAATTCCTGTTTAATTCAAAGTTGGAATTGTTCACATTTTCCCATACACAAAGTCTATTGCGTGACATATTTCCAAGTATCTCCAGATCATCGTCATTATCGATATTAAAAGCAATAATACCGGCAGCAGTAAAAGTGGAATCGGGATCGGAAATTATTTCCTGCGGTTGAAAAACATCTCCGTTTTTGTTTACTACAGCAAATGTGTTTTCTCCACCTATCAGAATATCAAGAAACCCGTTATTATCCACATCGGCAATAGAAGGAATAGAAACAGCATTAAGTTCTATTTCTACAGGAAACCCGTTTCTTAGCTCTCCGGTCTGCTCAAAACAGTAAACAGCGCCGCTATTGGTTACAGCTATGATCTCGTCTGTTTCATTACCGTCGATATCTGCTATTAAAGCTGAATGAATTGCAGGTTGCGGTTCAAGTATTCCCAGATCAATAATTTCAATTTCATCATTGATTATATTGATTTTAACCAGCTTCCAATCATCTGAAATGAAATAAAGATTTTGTTCTTTAAGCATCAAATTGGACGAAATATACGGATCAGAAGAATAAGAGGTCAGGATTTGATAAAGTGAATCGAGTACAATTATTTCACTTTCGGTTCCGGAAGATGCCGAAAATGGAAGAAATACTCTTTGTGTGAAAGTAGTATCTGGATTAATTACCGGTGCTGCCAGCCATTCCCGGTTATGTTCATAAAGGCATATTTCTTGCAGATCTGGCAGATTATTATTAATATGGAACAACATGGCATTATCACCCACTGTAGTTTTGGCAGGAATAAAAATGCTACCGGTTGCAGTATCAAAAGAATAATAATTGCTGAGTACTGAAACAATAGAAAGATTCAGAGGAAATCCCGGATAATCTATATCATCTTTCCACAAATATAATTTACCATTCGGCATTGGGTAGAATATTTCATTTTCTCCATCACCATCGAAATCCAGGAAAGCAGCCGGATATGGATTTTCTCCGATATAATCTGCACTGAGCGACCACTCATAGCGAACAGAAAAAGACATCAGAGAATCGGATTGGCTGATATCAAAAATTTCCAGAGGAATACCACCGTAATAACTTTCAGCAATAGGAGAATAAAAAATATCCTCATAAACCCTCTTTCCAAAATATGTGCTGTTACCTTCACGGTATGCATCATAAGCAGAACCCCAGCTGTAGAATTGATAAGCAGTATCTAAATGCTGAACACCATCTGCTTCTTCAAGGTCTATTCCCTTGTGGGAAGCATCTGCATTTATAGAGTTATTCTCGAAATCAGGATCAAAATTAGCGTCTATTATATTTTCATCGATGTGCCAGATAAGCATACCGGAACCGTTTATTACCGGTGAATCGGGTCCACCCAATCCCGGCAGGTAGAAATCCCACTCACAATCTTTGTAAGTATTTTCCATGAAATTAAATTTTGGCTGTCCTGCATTAGGGTGTCCGGGAGGGTATACATCTTGCTGCCCTTCAGGGAGAAGTGTAAAAGTAAAGGATGGATCACCGCCCAACATACTGCCATCCGGATTCTGCTGTCTGTTTTCCAGCAGGAAATACTCTTTATCGGATATATTGATCTTGTATAATTTCGGTGTATCTTCATCATCGGCTGTGGGAAAAGTAAGCGGCATGTTTTCAAAAGAGGAATTTAGTTCGATGATGTTATCATCTTCCCAGCCAAGGTAATAACGTGACCAGGCACAAGGAAGCGGAGGAACAAAGCCATTGGCGTTCCATACTCCTGTACCCATCAAACCAAAGGAACCGATACCGGCAGAAGCTCCATTAGATGAATCGTTATCGAAGAGTGTGGGCAGTCCGATCTGATGACCGAACTGGTGACAGATAACCCCCAGGAGACCATATACTGGATCTCCCATTGTAAAATCCGGCTGCCATTCCGTTTCCGGCATTATCACAAATTCTTTTAAGATAACTCCATCGTCTGTTTCAATACCGGGGAAATCATCATTTTCTGGATCGATACCTGCTTGCAAAGACCGCCTGGTTAGAAAAGTGCTGAACAGCTCTTCCGAATTAGTGCCGTTAATATCCGCTTCCTGTCCAGCTCCGGCATGGATGATCATTATAGCATCGTAATCGTTATAATCCAGTTGATCATCTGCAATTTCCACTACTTCCTGCACAAATTCACAAATTCGTTCCAATGAAAGATCATCATCACCATAATAGCCCATTTCCTGAGAAACAGTGATGATGTTTTCCCAGACAGTATAATTTTCTTCGGTAAGAACATATTGCCCGTGTGAGGCGTCATCAAACAAAGATGTCATATGAAAAAGCAATCGCTCAAAATATTCCTTATCGTGTTCCAGGGAATCCGGGTAGTCGGCGATCAGATCAAATGTAACGTCGTTAAATTCCACCATTAGAGCCAAAATACATTGCGGTAGATCTCTGTTCCGATTTGAATTTGAACGGGAATAAATCTCGGAAAGATATTCTTTATAATTTATTAATCCAGTAGTTTTTCCGGGTACAGGCGGAACTGCAGAAAGAAAAACAGTGAGCAATCCGACCAGTACAGAAAGGCAAAAAACTCTTTTCATTTACTCTCCCAGAAAAATATGCAAACACCCTCTTATCGTGTGGACAAGAGGGTATTTTGACTTGTTTATGGGTAAAACTACTTTTTAAACTTTACCAGCTAAAATATCTTTTTCATTACATTTACACATACTAACGAATTCATACTTGGGCGTCCAGCTATCTGCCTTGGATTTGCGAGCTCGAACAAGCTTAACTCTTTTCATTTCTGTGTTGCATGTAGGGCAGAGTACTTTACCTTCAGTACTTATATCGTGAGCAAGTTTTGCTGCGAATGATCTTGCTTTTGGCATTTTGCTCTCCTAAATACTTTATAAGACATTACTACCATACCGTGTTTATACTCTTTCCATATATTCGCCGGTTCTGGTATCGATCTTAATTTTATTACCCACTTCTATAAAGAAGGGAACGGTTATATTTAAACCCCTGTCCGTAACAGCTTTCTTACCGCTTACGGAAGCAGAGTTTCCTTTAAAATTGGGTTCGCATTCCGCTACTTCCTGAATAACTACTACAGGAAGCTCAAGACCAAGTATTTGGCCTTCCGGATTGAACTTCATGGCTACTTCCATATTCTCGACAAGGAATTTTTCGTTATCACCAATTACTTCTTTGGCAACCTGTATCTGTTCAAAAGTATTGCTATCCATAAAAACGTAGAATTCACCATCGAAATAAAGATATTCTTTTTTATGTTTTTCCACCCGCACAGATTCCAGTTTTTCACTGGTACGGAATGTGTTATCGATAACTTTACCATTCTTCAAGTTCTTCAGTTTTGTACGAACAAAAGCAGCACCTTTACCAGGCTTCACATGCAGGAACTCGACAATTTCAAAAAGTTCATTCTTGAACTTGATTATCATGCCATTCCTGATATCGGAAGTCGATGCCATTTTCTCTCCTCAATCTTTTCCATATCACAGTGTAAATGATAATTTAACTCATTACAACCGTGAGAGCTAAAAATAAATATTACATATTTATGGCAAGGAAAATCTATCTGAAACTGATGTATAAGAACATACATTGATTATTAAATTAAATATATCACAATTTTTAACTTCCAATTGACAAAGATAAGAATGTTATTTTTTTGTGATAGCTGAAAGATAATAACTAATAGGAGATGAGATGCGATATATTCTTTTAATAGCTTTGATGTTGATGTTTTCCCTGCTTATGGGAAATTCAATTTTCTCTTTTGATGGCATGCCCCAGGAATACAGTGGCAATGACATTTATGGCTTGGGAATGGGTGAAACCGGCTCAGGAGACCTCTTCCGGATCAATCCGAATTTTACTAATCCCTCTGTAGCAATTACTACAGATAAGGTTCTTTTTTCCACCGGTGTTTCCTTGGGCTGGATGTGGTATAAAGATACAGATGACAACAAGTACCGAGATGATGGGATTTATTTCCCATATTTTTCCATAGCTGTTCCTCTCAAGAATCACAGGATCGGGTTTAATTTTAATTCTATGTACAGCGGTAATTTGGAAAACAAGAAAGAAATAAACTGGATTAGTACTTTTGGGGATACCCTGGATTACACCGAAACAAACAAACTAAGTTCAAATGTTTATCGGGCAGATGCATTATACGCTTATAAAAATCCGTATGTAAATTTCGGAATTGCGTTAAATTATTATATCGGTCACCGCATTCGTTATTGGAAGCTTGATTTCGATGAATATACAATGGTAGATGCAAAATATGAAATCGAGAAGACCTTTAAAAATCCCGGAGTTACAGTTGGCCTCAGTAAAAAATTGAAAAACCTTTCATTGAGTGCAACATACTCTTCTTATACCAAATTGGAAGGAGATGTTATTTATAAATACGGTCATGCTCCCTACGCCGATACACTTAACCTGAGTGACGATTTTCTGTTTGAAATACCCACCAGAATTTCAGGTGGATTGACTTGGAAATTCATCGATAAATACAAAGCCTCTTTCGATGTCTATTACGCAATGTGGGAAAATACGGAATCTTACGATAATAATTCCTTAAAGATTGGTTTCGGATTGGCTTACGACCCTTTAAGTGGTTATGGAGGCTGGTTAGAACGAATTCCAGTGCGTATTGGCGGATATTACCGTGAGCTTCCTTTTGAAATGAACCAGGAGAAAATTATTGAAAAGGCTCTAACTTTTGGGTTATCCATTCCACTTAAATCTCCAAATAAGAAAATTGACCTTGCCGTAAAATACCTGACTCGTGGTGATATTGATAAACATGGGCTCAGTGATGAATCACTGATGTTTTCTTTTGGGATAACCGGATTTGATATTTTCCAGAAACGCCCCAAAAAGATAGAACCGCGTGATATTCCTAAAGCAGACCGCAGGTAAAGTACCTAATGAAGTTTAAGTGG
>JACNIV010000335.1 GCA_014382915.1 Candidatus Cloacimonadota bacterium
ACAATTTCATCTACTATTTTTAGAATTTCCTTTGAAATTCCTAAAGCTTCGTTCCCTATAATTAAAGCACAAGGTTTTGTAAATTCGATCTCAGCGATATTTTCTGCATTGGATGTAGTTTCCAGAGCATATATTTTTATACCTTTATCTTTCAATATTTTAATAGCCTGAGTTGTCGATGAGAATTGTTCCCATTCTACAAATTTGTCTGTTCCCATTGCTGTTTTTTGTACTTTAAGATTTTGGGGAGTTGCTGTATATCCGCAAAGAATTAATTTAGATACTCCGAAACATTCGGCAGTGCGAAAGATGGAGCCCACATTAAAAGATGAGCGCAGGTTATCCAGCACCAGGTAAAGCGTGATTTGTGTGTAATGTTTTTTTTCACCATCCCGTTTGAGGATCAAAAAATCGTCGTCTTTAATTTCCTTTCCAAACTGACGTTCAAGTGGTACAGTAAAATCCAGGAACTCCTGTAAAGTAGATTGTAAAAATTCCTTATTTAATTGAATCCCCGCGAAATTCAAACAATTACTAAATTCTTTCAGCAAATGATATCTCTGCTCTTTATTCGACCAATTCTGTTCGATCTCACGCATAAATTCCAATAGTACTTTTTGTTGTTTAACTTTATTGAATGACATGAATTTGTTTTCAGAATATTTCATTTGCGAATAAAAAAAGGGAGCTTTTTCAGCTCCCCCGTACATTATTTCTGTTCTACTTTCTTATCTTTAGTTGGAGCGATTATTTTCTGTTTAGGTTTATATTTTTTTAATTCTTCTCTCAGACTGGCGTTTTCCTTTTTCAGATGTTCATTCTCAGTTATCAATGTTACTATCTTTTCGTCTTTTGCTTTATGCCTGCTATGTGATTCTTCAAATTGAATATGGATCTTTTTCTTTTCATTACGCATTTTTTCATGCTCTTCTTTAAGGGTTGCATAAGCTGTGTGCAGTGTTTCATTCTGTTCTTTCATTTTGTAATATTCCGCTTCATAATCCATTTTCTTTTTAATTATTACATCCTTCTTCTTTTTTGTTACCTGTTCACTTTGCTGGGCTAAAAGGCAAATTGAAAAACCTAATATCAATAATACCAATATTCCTTTTTTCATCATTCCTCCTTTCTCTTCGGATTCTTTATAAATCAAATCAATTTTACATGTCAAATTATTTGTGTCTGAAATTGATTAATTTTATTGACATTGAATGTAAAAGCTAAATTTTTCTTCAGGTATTCTTGAAAAGATACATAAAATTGAAGCGGAGGAAAAATGATATTGGAATATAAACGCAAGATCTTTGGTTATGAATGTGATATTTACGGACACCTGAACAATGCAAATTATCTGCACCTGTATGAAGAAGCACGGGCAGATACTCTGGAACAAATGAATATGCCTATTCGCAAATTAGCTGATCTGGGCTTCCATATATATCTCACCAATATTGAAATTAACTTTGTAAAAGGCCTTCCGCTGGAAAGCACTATTACCATTAAATCCCGCATCGACTCTATGAACCGGCTTACTTCGATCTGGATTCAGGAAATTTATAATGCACAAGAAGAACTATGCAATACAGCAATTGTGAAAGGTGCATTTGTAAAATATGGAAAACCGATACGGCTACCAAAAGAGATTTTTGAACAATTCAGGAAATTCGTGAGATAATAACTTTGTGAAGGTTTAAAGAACAACTTTGAACCAGTTTTGAAATTTATTCTAACCTGCAAATCCACCTTTCTTACATTAACAAAATGGTTGCCAGGCCCAAGAAAGAAGCGAAGCCACCTATATCGGTGAGCATAGTAATGATAACACTGGAAGCAAGAGCAGGATCGAATTTAAGCGTTTTCATAATAACCGGAATAAGTGAGCCCACCAATCCTGCAATGAACATATTACAGATCATAGCAACAGCCAGTACTACACCCAGCAAAATGTTACCTCTAAAAAGATAAGCCAAAAGCATTGCTACAGAACCGATCATCACGCCATTGATAATTCCTACTGTGATTTCCTTTAAAATGGCTTTGAAAGTATTATGTAGAGTCAGTTCACCCAGGGCAATACCACGGGTGATAACTGTGAGGGTTTGTGTGCCGGAATTACCTCCCAGACCAGCAACGACAGGCATGAGTACTGCCAAGAATGAAAGTTGTTTGATAGTATTTTCAAAGATACCCACTACACTGGAAACAAGCAGTGCGGTGAACAAATTCAAAGTAAGCCAGGGAAGCCTTTTACGTACAGAACTGAGCGGACTGGTGAACACCCTGTCTTCATTTTCCAGACCCACCATTTTATACACATCTTCCGAAGCTTCATCGTCGATAACATCGATGATGTCGTCCACTGTGATACGACCTAACAACTGATTTGCCTTATCCACTACCGGAAGGATGTAGGTATCGTATTTACGGAACATGTGCGCCACCTGTTCCTGATCCATATCTACAGGCACGGAGATAATATTTTTATTCATGATATCGCGGGCTTCTCTCTGCGGTTTAGCTAATAGCAGGCGAGATATTTCAATAATACCCAACAGTTTATTTTTATCATCTACTACGAATATATAATGGATATTTTCCACTTCTTCATGATTTTGACGAATATATTCGATCATTTCATCGCGTTTCATCTCAGCGTTCACAGCAATGATCTCTTTCTGCATCAAGCCACCGGCAGAATCTTCATCGTATTCCAATAGCTGCTTGATCTCTTTGGAGTCTTCTTTATCAATTTTTTCCAGGACGTCCTTCAATTGTTCTTCATCCAGTTCGGCGGCAATATCGGTTGCTTCATCGGAATCCATTTCATCTATCATTTTTACCAGACGCGGCTGCTGGATGGTTTCTAATATCTCTTCGCGTAGTTCATCATGCAGATCATGGATAACGTCGGAAGCGTTTTCCGTATTCAGAAGTGAGAAAGCGGCAAGCTTGTACTCGGAAGGCAATTCGTTGATGATCTGTGCAGAATCAGCAGGGTGCAATTTGTTCATTTTATCACGTAGTTCTTCCTGGCGGTTGTTCTCGAAATATTCTATTATCTGTTCTATCGCTATCTTTAACATAAGCCACTCCCGATATATTTGCTTTTTAAATTTTTAGTTTGTGTTTTTTTGTCTATAGATTTTATTTGCGATTCAGTTTTTTAGACAGTTCGATGAACTGTCCCTCCATATTTTCAATTTCATATTCAAGAAATTCTTTGACAAAAAAAAAGATTTTTCAAACTCTATATTGGTAAAAGTTCGAAGTTGTTAATTTCGGAAATATGATTTTTTAAATCTAATAATAAATAGATTATTGATGATAAAGGAGGATAAAAATGAAATTAAATGTAAAAGCTTTTGCTCTTACCTGTGGACTTATCTGGGGATTGGGATTGATGTTCATAACCTGGTGGATAATCCTTTTCGATGGAGCTGTGGTTGGAACAACTTTTATCGGCAGGGTTTACCGTGACTATAATATCAGCTTTACGGGAAGTTTATTCGGTTTACTATGGGGATTTTTCGATGGTTTAATAGGGGGAGCTATTTTTGCCTGGCTTTATAATTTATTGGTATCTCGTTTCAACCGGAATAAATAAACTTCTGACCCTGATTGATAACAGGCACTAAATATTTAGGTTCATCCGGCAACTACTGGATTGAACCAGCAATATGAATATAACATAAAATAAAGAACTCATCCAATAAATTTAAAAAAGGAGTAATTATGAAAAAGTTATTGGTCACGCTTTTGATACTAGCGGTATTCACGATCAATGTGTTTGCCGGTATTGGTTTTGAGCTTGGTTTATGTCCGCTTGCTAATGTTCGAGATTCCGGTTTACGGATGGGAGTTACGGGAGGAATAATCTATAACTCGGTAGATAACAAACTGCAAATTAATATTGCCTCTATGGGTGTGTATGGTCCCATAGAAACTGATGTGGATGACATATCGGTAGATATAAAATCCGGTATAATGTATTCATTTATTGAACCTTTATATATTGGAGCACGTGTAGGAGGTATGTTCATACCGGATGGACATCTGGAACCCGATCCCATAATGTATAATACCGTTGTTCTCCGGGCTCAGAAACGTTCTGAAGGAATTTGCCTTTTTGCTGAAACCGAATTCAGTATTGTTAATAATAACAACAAGGTTACTTTTGGGTTAAGTTATAGATTTTGATAATTAATAACCTGAACTCAATATTATGGTTCAATTTTCAAAATTGAACCAGCAATATATCTTAAAATATAAAAATAGAAAATCGTCTTAGACCTAAATATTAGGTCATATGACCTAATATTTAGGTCAATAACTTTTCGGACAGTTCAATGAACTGTCTCTACACATTTATTAATTTCAAAAAAAAACAGGCTGCCATTTTGGCAGCCTGTTTAATTATTAATTCTCAATTCTTAATTATTTAGTAAGATCTTTTGTTTTTATTTTCTTTTCCTTTTTCGCCAGGGTTTCTTCTTTTTCTACGAACTCGATGATGGCCATGGGCGCGCTGTCACCTTTACGGTAACCGTTCTTTAGAACGCGGGTATAACCACCTTCGGTACTCAGATAGCGGGGAGCCAGTTCATCGAAAACTTTTTTCACCAGATCACGGTTTTGCAGAACTTTATAAGCCAATCGGCGATAGTGTATGGTATCTTTTTTGCCGTAGGTTATCAATCTTTCTGCCAAGCCTCTCAACTCTTTGGCTTTGGTTTGTGTAGTGTTTATACGACCATGTTCCACCAGGGAAGAAACCAGGTTTCTCATTAATAATCTTCTATGGTCTCTTTCTCTTCCGAATTTTCTTCCTCTTACTTTATGTCTCATAGAACAATCCTTCTTATTTGATAGTTACTTTACCCTTGGCTTCATCAATCTTTTTGCGGATACCTTTTACATCCATGCCAAGAGAAAGAACGTATTTATCCAGTAGAGCATTTATTTCTTCCAGAGATTTCTTACCGAAATTGCGGTATTTCAGCATTTCGTTCTCGTTCTTCTCCACCAGTTCACCAATGGAATCTATCTTGGCGGCAGAAAGACAATTGCTGCAGCGAACGGAAAGTTCCAGTTCGTTTACAGCTGTATTTAATATCTTTTCCATTCTTTCCAGTTCCGGATCCATCTCTACTTCTTCTAGATATTCAGGTTCGGTTTCAAATAGAACCAATCTATCATAGAGGTCACGCAATATCTTGGCGGCCAGATAGAGAGAATCCTTAGGATCGATGCTGCCATCAGTAGTAATTTCCATTATCAGCTTATCGTAGTCGATACGTTCACCCACGCGCTGTTGTCCTGTTTCAAAGTTCACCTTAACAACAGGAGAATAGATAGAATCGATGGGAATTACGCCTACCGGTTTGTCTTCCATATTGTGCTGATCTGCTGAAACATATCCACGCCCGATACCAACCCAGATCTCCATTTTGAATTCGACATTTTCGGTCATTTCCAGCAGTACAAGGTCTTTGTTAATAATTTTTACATCTGCTGTTTCCAGGATCTCACCGGCTGTAACAGGTCCGATACCTTTATGTTCTAAAATCAGTTTTTCTTCGTTCACAGTTTCAGATTTCAGAACCATTTTTTTTAATCTCAGGATAACATCAATAAAATCGGAATCTCCACCGGGAATGGGTGCAAATTCATGATGAAGCCCTTCTATTTTTACAAAACGTATAGCTGCCCCCTGAATAGAGGACGTGAGGACACGTCGTAAAGTGTTACCGATAGTAGTGGCAAATCCTGCTTCCAGTGGCCCAATTTCGAATTTACCGTAAGTCGGGCTATAGGTTTTTTCATCAACCTTAACTTGTTCCGGCAATTGTAGGGGTTCAAGGAACATCATAAAATTACTCCTATTTTTCTACTTGGAATAGTACTCAACAATCAGACGCTCATCAATATCCAACGGGATTTGTTCCCTGCTTGGAATACTGAGGATCTTTCCTTTGAAATTATCTTTTTCCACTTCAAACCATTCGATACTGCCAACTTCCGTAGTAGCTTCAATAGCTTCCTGAATGATGGGTAACTGCCTGCTTTTTTCTTTGATCTCGATCTCATCTTCAGGGTGTACCAGGAATGAAGGAATATTTACTTTTCTTCCGTTCACACGGATGTGTCCGTGACGGATTATTTGACGGGATGATTTTCTGGAAGGTGCAAATCCCATGCGGTAGACAACATTGTCCAGACGTGTCTCCAGAAACTGAAGCAGGTTTTCACCTGTAACTCCGGATTTCTTTGCTGCCATTTTGAAGTATTTCCTGAATTGTTTTTCCAGGATGCCGTAAATGCGGCGTACTTTCTGCTTTTCACGCAAGTGGATACCATAATCGCTGAGCCTTTTGCGGAAACCACGGGCACTGCCATGATCACCCGGAATAAAGGGACGTCTTTCGAAGGCACATTTTTCGGAATTACAGCGTGCTCCTTTTAGAAAAAGCTTGGCTCCTTCTCTTCTACATAATCTACATGATGGTCCGGTATATCTTGCCATAATCCTTAAATTCTCCTAGTTTTTCTTGGTCTGCATCCATTATGCGGAATGGGTGTTGTGTCGGTTATCATGGTTATCTGAAGTCCATTAGCATCCAACGATCTGATAGCAGATTCTCTACCACCACCGGGTCCTTTCACCAAAACCTTTACTTTGTTGATTCCCATTTCGATGGCTTTTTTTGCAACTTCTTCTGCTGCTAACTGAGCTGCAAAAGGAGTGCTTTTCTTAGAACCTTTATAGCCGATCTTTCCACCACTCGACCAGGTCAATATATTTCCGGCTTTATCTGTAAGAGAAACGATGGTATTGTTGAAACTGGAATGAATATGGGCTATACCTTCGTTGAATGTAAGTCTTACTTTTTTCTTCTTTCTGGTAATTTTTTCTGTTTTTGTTGCCACTTTTATTCTCCCTTACTTTTTCTTACCGCCAACCACAGAACGACGGCGTCCTCTTCGGGTTCTGGCATTAGTATGGGTACGCTGTCCACGAACCGGCATACTTCTCTTATGCCGCACACCGCGGTAACAGCCTATTTCCATCAGACGTTTGATATCCATGGCTTTCTGGGTTCTTAATTCTCCTTCTACCATGTAATCGTTCTGAATGATCTCTCTGATAGCTTTTTCTTCTTTCAGGGAAAGGTCTTTCACTTTTCTATTTTCATCTACACCGGCGGAAGCCAGTATCTGGCTGGCAATATTTTTGCCAATTCCATAGATATAGGTAAGTCCTATAATAATTCTTTTGTCTTTTGGTAATTCGATTCCTGCTATATGTGCCAAGTTTAATCCTCCTTTAGCTACCCTTGACGTTGTTTATGTTTGGGGTTACTGGAGCAAATAACTCTAATAACGCCGTTTCTTTTGATAATTTTGCAATCTTTGCACATCTTCTTAACTGATGCTCTAACCTTCATCATATCTCCTATTTATATCGATAAACTATTCTTCCCCTGTTTAAATCGTAGGGAGACAATTCAATTTTAACTTTATCGCCGGGTAAAATTCTAATGTAGTGTAATCTCATCTTGCCCGAACTGTGAGCAAGTATTTCATGCCCATTTTCCAGTTCTACTCTGAAAGTGGTGTTCGGTAGTGCTTCCGTAACAACACCTTCAACTTCAATCACACCTTCTTTTGCCATAATTTACTCTCTTTTCTAATAAACAGATAAGATTTCCGGCTCACCATCCGTAATTAAGATAGTGTTTTCATAATGTGCAGATAATGTTTTATCTGCCACAAAAAATTCCCAACCATTTTCTATTACCTGGTTGGTTCCGATATTCACCATGGGTTCAATTGCCAGGGTCATTCCTTTTTTTAACCTCGGTCCTTTTCCTTTTACGCCAAAATTGGGGATCAAAGGATCTTCATGCAGGCTGGCACCTATACCGTGACCGGTCAGGTTATCTGCCACAAAATAGCCCTGCGCTTTTACATAAGAACCTATAGCGTAAGAAATATCTCCTACCCGTGCGCCATGTCTTGCCTGGGAAATTCCCCTGTCAAGTGCTTCCTGTGTAACACTAAGCAATCGCTCTGTTTCTTTGGCAATTTTACCCACACGATAAGTACATGCAGCATCACCGTAATAACCATTTTTGTAAACGCCCACATCGATACCAATGATATCGCCTTCTTGCAAGATCTGCTTACGGGAAGGAATGCCATGCACAATGCAGGAATTTACAGAGGTGCAAATAGCTGCAGGGAACGGATCCAGGCCAAAAACCGTATAACCCTTGAAGGCCGGTTTCCCACCATCGGCACGAATAAGATCATCAGAAAATTGATCTATTTCCCAGGTACTAATACCAGGTTTAATTATGCTTTCCAGTTTATGAAGCAGCAAAGCTACAATGCGGTTACTTTCACGCATTTTTGCAATTTCGTTGTTGTTCTTTATTGTAATCATACTGCTTCTTTTTTCACTCTATGTTTTTTTAAAAGAACTAACCTCTACGGCCACGGAGTTTCCCTTTTTTCATGAAACCTTCATAATGGCGCATAACAAGATGTGATTCGATTTGCTGAAGAGTATCCAGTGCTACACCAACGATAATAATGAGTCCGGTACCACCAAAGTAGAAAGGAAGATTGGCCCATTTGGACATAAATTCGGGCATTACAGCTACAAATGCAAAAAATATTGCACCTGGTAATGTAATCCTTACCAATACGGAATTTATATAGTCGGACGTCTTTTTCCCTGGTTTCCTGCCGGGAATAAAACCACCATATTTTTTCATGTTCTCTGCCATTTCAATGGGATTAAGTACCATAGCTGTATAGAAATAAGCAAAGAAAACAATGAGTCCTACATAAATTAACGTATAAAGAAAAGCACCGGGAGAAAGCAAATTTATAATGCTGTTCATAAAATCGCTATCTTTAAAGAAAGTGGCTATCGTTCTGGGGAACATAATTACGGACTGAGCAAAAATGATGGGAATAACACCAGCCGTATTTACCTTTAGTGGTATGTGTGTACTTTGACCGCCATAAACTTTACGTCCCACAATTCTTTTGGCATATTGCACCGGTATTTTTCGTATACCTTCGGTAACCAGAACCACAGAAGCAGTAACACCGATCATTACTATAATAACGGCAACAGCCATGAAAATTTCCATAGCACCCACTTGAACCATTTCAAACATTTGATAAAAGCCCTGTGGATAACGAGCAATAATACCGGCAAAAATGATAAGTGAAATACCGTTTCCAATTCCGTGTTCTGTTATCTGTTCTCCAAGCCACATGATAAACATCACGCCGGTAACCATGGTAAGCACGCTGGTGAAAACAAATAAAAAGCCAGGATTAGGAACTGCTCCTTCCACACCACTTTGTAAGAACATACTGATGCCAATTGCATTGAACGAAGCAATAAATACTGTTCCATATCGAGTGTACTGAGCTATTTTTTTCTGCCCTTCTGCACCTTCTTTTTTCAATCTTTCAAAGAAGGGAATTACACCACCAAGCAATTGTATAACAATAGAAGTTGTAATGTATGGCATAATTCCAAGAGCAAAGACCGAAGCACGTCCGAGGTTACCACCCACAAAAAGGTCGAACATTCCAAACAGGTTTCCACCCGAACTGCTTGCACTTTCCAGAAACTGTTTAAGAGCTTGAGCATTGATCCCAGGGGTCGGAATAAAACTTCCTAACCTGTAGATTGCCAGTATCATAGCAGTAAACAGTATCTTCTTTTTAAGGTCTGGAATTTTAAAAATATTACTGATACTCTGCCACACTTTACACTACCTCCGCTTTACCGCCTGCTTTCTCAATTATTTCTTTAGCAGCTTTTGAAAAAGCGTTTGCTTTGATATTTACTTTTTTATTAAATTCTTCAGCACCATCTGCCAGGATCTTTACAGGAGCTTTTTCGTTAGCTCTGGCTTTTCTTATCAGGTTAAGCTTTTCGAGTTTTGCTATATCAAAGCTCGTGTCTTCCTGTTTTTGTAGTGCTTTCAGGTTAACAATTCTAAATTCCTTACGGAAAATATTTGTGAATCCTCTTTTGGGAACACGTCTCTGCAAAGGCATCTGGCCACCTTCGAACCAGGCTGGAATTTTCCCGCCGGAACGGGATTTTTGCCCTTTGTGACCTTTACCGGCTTGTTTGCCAAATCCGGAACCCTCACCTTTCCCGAGTCTTTTTTTATCCTTTATATTTTGAGGACGTTCGATATTATTAAGTTTCATTGTTTCTCCTTAATTCTGCTTCTTTGTTTCCGATTTTACATTGGATTTGCTGGAAGCTGTTTTCTTGGTAGTGGTCTTCTTAGGTGTGGTTTTCTTTGCTTGGGTCTTTGTAGCAGGTTTTGTTGTTTTCTTGGTAGCAGGCTTTGTTGCAGATTTTGTAGTTTTCTTTTCAGTGGTTTTTGTAGAAGTTTTCATAGTCTTTTTAGCTGTGGATTTTTTTGGTTCTACCTTTTTCACTTCTTCAGTTTTCACTGTCTTTTTAGCAGCAGGTTTGGTTTCGATTTTCTTTTTTATTTCAGGTTTCTCGGTTTTGGGCACAGCTTTTTTTGTTACGAGTTTAACAGGAGCTACTTTCCTAACCGGTTCTTCCTTGATTTCCTCTACCTTTACCAGATGGGAAACTTTATTTATCATACCGCGAATAACGGGATTATCATCATGCATCCTGGATCTGCTGATCTTGCCAAGACCCAAAGCGATAATGGTTCTTTTCTGATCTTGTTTTCGACCTATAGTACTTCTGATCTGGGTGACCTTGAGTTTCATTTAGCTTCCTCCTGGGGTTTGACCGGAGTTTCTTCTTTGCCTGTAAGTTCTGCAATGGTTTTACCACGAAGCTTAGCTACCATGGCTATAGTTCTAAGTTGTTTCAGTCCATTTACAGTAGCTTTTACTACGTTTGTGGGAGTATTGGAACCTTGAGATTTGGTGAGAATACTCTCGATACCTACGGCTTCCAGAATTGCACGTGCAGGACCACCGGCAATGATGCCGGTACCGGGAGAAGCTGGTCTTAACATTATCTTGCTGGCTCCAAAGCGTCCAATGATCTCATGAGGAATGGTTCCTTTCACTATAGG